>CAZJIR010000021.1:14531-16534 GCA_964546095.1 uncultured Pirellulales bacterium | reverse complement strand
TACCGAAAGGAATTTGCTGGACCGCCTCAAACTTAACCATTTCAGGAATCCGCTTCGCTTCGACAGGTGGCAGGCTCACAAACCGGGCAAAACTGTTCTGGCTCGGTACCGAAATAATTATCTCGTCCATGCTCAGGTCGTATTTATTGACAAACTTGCGTAAACTCAATGCAACAAGTTCCTCTCTCTCAGCATCCGTAACGCCATCACCACTTAGAATCTTACCATGCCTGATATTGTCAAAGCCGATTACTTCAACAACGCCACGCTCTGTGCTCAGGTATAATGCTTTTAGAGAATTGTTGCCAATATCTATAGCCCAAACTGTACCGGCTTCTGAAACCGCCATAACAAACCTCCTACTTGGTTTTCAATTAACCTTGTAAATCCATTCCAATAAATATAGATTATAGCATATTATGAAGACTTTTTCTATCAACACGCTTGGCTGCAAAGTCAACCAATATGAAGGCCAACAAATTCAAGAGCTACTTGAACAGTTTGGACTCCATAATATCGGACTTTCCGAGAAGCCTGAGTTAGTCGTTGTTAATACCTGCTGTGTCACTCACACTGCCTCAGCCAAAAGCCGACGATATATCCGAAAAGCCCAAAAGCTAAGTCCAGATGCTCTTATAGTTGTCTGTGGCTGCTTACCTACTGTAAATATCGGCGAATTAAACGACTTCGGTACAAATGTTCATCTAATCAGAAATCGAGGGTGTCTTGTTGCCGAGCTAAGCCGGTTAACCAACGGTAAAGCCATCGCCCCGAACTCCCGAAGCCATCAATTTTGTCCAGACCTTAACAACATAATTAAAACAAAAATCAGCCCTAAAATCAAGGATAAAAACGAATTGAGCGATTATCTGAACCTGCCACCACTAAATTCCTTTAAGGGCCGTACCAGAGCTTTTTTAAAAATACAAGATGGCTGCGATGGATATTGTACCTATTGTATTGTACCCAAAACTCGTCCTTTTGTTCACAGTAAATCCGCCGATGTTGTTATTCACGAGGCACAAGCCCTGATGGAAGCCGGGCATAAGGAAATCGTCGTAACAGGAGTATTCCTCGGTGCTTACGGCCAGGACAGCGTTAGAAGAAAAAACTGGCCCAATCGGCAAAACAATAATTTGGCCGATTTACTCGATAAAATGGCTGAAATACCAAATCTTGCGAGAATAAGATTAAGCTCGCTGGAGCCGGCCGATGTAACGCCACGATTACTCGATACTTTCTCTAAACATCGTAATATTATGCCGCATCTGCACTTGTCGCTTCAATCCGGCTCTAATGTCATCCTGAAAAAGATGTGCAGACAATATAATTCTGATGAATTCAGAGAAAAGATTGAGCTAATCAAAGACAGGCTCGACAGGCCAGCTATAACAACCGATATAATCGTCGGTTTTCCGGGTGAAACCGATTCTGACTTTGAGCAAACTGTCGCTTTAGCCAAAGATGCAGGATTTGCGAAGATGCACATTTTCACTTTTTCACCGCGAAAAGGCACCGCCGCCGCTAAAATGCAGAATACTATAGATAACAGAGCCAAAAAAGAACGCTCGATATTACTACACAACCTGAATACAGAGTTAGCACGCATCTATCGTCAACAATTTATTGGCCAAACCGCTAAAGTCCTGCTGGAAAATGATAATGGCCAGCTTTACGGCCGATGTGAAAGATATTTTATGGTACATCTGCAGAAAAACACGCGAAGCTCTGAAAAAAACGAACTCTTGAAAGTGAGACTAATTAAAAATTGCACAGATGGTTTAATCGGACAAATTGTGCCCGTTGCAGATTGAAACTTTTGATTCACTTACCTTTTTAATATCGTAAAGAAGGAATATAAAAATTATCAAAAACAACAAACAAAAATTTTAAATCTCTAATCTCCTATCCTCTTACTATCAAACTGTATATTCGTAAACAGAACTTTACTTCTTGTCACTAAAACACTATAAAAACTACTTAAAAGTCTGAAAAATTTAATA
>CAZJIR010000021.1:2697-14521 GCA_964546095.1 uncultured Pirellulales bacterium | reverse complement strand
TACCCATTTTTAATCCAATATTAAGCCCCGTTAATATCCCAGAAACCCTACTAAAATACTTCATTTTATTGTGCTCAAAAGTTTTTGCTATCACTATATATGGTATATTGCCCAATTTCTCCGGACAGTCCGATATGGTTCATTAGGTCGTTAAAATGGGCTTTTCCTAAAAGGCTCATTTTTAATACTAATATAGCTAATTTTGCCTGATATTTATGTAACTTTTGACCTTCGCAAAAGTTAGTCAGCTACCAAACTTTATTAAAGTTTTCAGACTGTTGTTGTCGATACCAGTATTAGTAGGTTAATTGGAGCCTCCTAAGGGATTAAGGGGACACACAAGATATAGTGGTTATTGACTTTGAGGGGAAAAGGGATTTTTCACTTCAAAGTTTATAATGCAAGGTAGTCTGAATGCCCAATTTCGATTACAGCAGCCGTTTTAATGGCAAAAATCGCCATTTGGATCATATTGACGATAACCTTGCTCCGGATAAGGACTTGATTATGGAGCAGATTCTTGAAAATCTCAACACTACGCCTATTGGCCAGGTCTTAAAAAAGATTGCTTCACTGCCGGAGAATCGCAAAGAGAAAATTCTCAACGTTCGCCGGCAGCTTACAGAAGGCAATTACGAGCTCAACGAGCATTTGGATATAGCTCTGGAAAAGGTTCTTGGGGAACTTAAGACATAGAGAGGGTGATTTTGGGCATACTTGTTAAACAATTGAAAGACACCCGGAACCTCAAGATTGTATCAAGTTGATAGTGTATTCGTATCAAACCTTCTTGTCTGTGGATTTCCCTCTGCGTGATATACTGCAAAAGGAACTCCCTTATACTACGAGACTATTTCAGGAACATAATCGTCGGGCTCATCCATATCGACTGGTTTGTAACCCGGCTGCTTTGATTTTTCTAATTCTTCTTTGAAAGCGGCGATAACTCTTTCCTGAATTCTTTTCCTGCATTCGGCATTTATCGGATGGGCGATATCGGCATGAAGCTTCATTCTGCCTTTGAAATCCTTTTTCGCCCTGTTCTCCTGTAGGGTTGCTCCACAGTTATTGCAGAATTTGGCTCTAAGATGGTTTTTACCCCCGCATTTTTCGCAATGGTCGCTCATCTTCCTTGAAGGCATAGCGACAAAATAACCATTAACACCTTCGATAACCTTGATGTCGCGAACCACAAACTCATTGTCCATCGTGATTGAGCAAAAAGCTTTTAGCCTGTCATCTTTGTTGTTCACCAATTTGACTCTGACCTCACTGATTTCCATTTTCTTTGCCTCGCTAAAAAGTTCACCATCTGTTGTTTCTGGCGATAATGCTTTTGCAGCCAATTAACTTTTCAAGTTTGTGTTTATATTGACCGGCTATCTTTTCATCTCCGCTCTCGATGAGAAAAAACATTACTGGACCACTACCACTCAAGCAGCACGGTCCGAAACCCAAAGATTCAACCTTCATTTTCAGCTCGGTAAGACCATCTACCAAGCTATAGCTACTTTCAGCCAGCATATTTGCGCACATCTTTACTACTAAATCAATATTGTTTTTTTTCAGATAACTCTTTATTTGTGTGCTGAGCTTTTCATATAGGGCCTGATTATGCTTGTAATTAGCATAAACCTTTTTCGTAGAAACACTTAAGTCCGTCAGTATTAAAATAGCAAGAAAGTTAAAAAAATTTTCAAATATTTTTATTTTTTCACCTTTTCCTGTACAAAACGCAAGCGGCCCATCCAAAAAGAACGCCACATCGCTGCCTAACACAGCCGCCAGCCCGGAAAGCCTTTCATTGAAAATTCTTAAATCCAGATACTTGTTCAGACCCATAAGGGTAGCCGCCGCATCGCTACTCGCCGAGCCAAGCCCTGTACCGGCTGGAATATTTTTCGTTAATGTAACTTTAATATCAGCAGATTTTCCCTGACTCTCAAGAAGCATTTTAGCAGCCTTGTAAACGAGATTTTCTTCTCCCTCGGGCGCCCATTCTGGTCCGGCGCAGATAAGTTCGATGCCCTCCTTTTGACCGGCCTCGATGAGGACTTCATCGTACCAGTTGATTTTTGCCATTATTGTTTCCAGTTCATGGAAACCATCGGGGCGCTCACCCGCCACAAGCAAACTCAGATTAATCTTGGCCGGCGCTCGAACCAATAATCCTTCACCAACAGTTTCGAATTGTTCTTTAGCGTTCATATTTGCTCGTTGACATTATAACTACTCGACCTTATTTTTACACATAAATCAGGTCAACATTTAATGCTTGCCATTCCGCACTTAATGTGGAATCTATAATTTTTAGAGACCTAGATTTCTGCTTGCTTGAGAATAATAAAAAGGAAGAATGAATGTCAAACAAAGAAGCGATAATTAACGAATCGAGCAACGAGCAACAAGCAACGAGCAACAAGCCCATTGCCTGGTGGCACTGGCACAGGCGATTGTACAACTGGGTCGTTCACTGGGCTGACACCCGCTACGGTATGATAGCACTCATTGTGCTCGCCCTGACCGAGCCAATCTGCGTACCGATACCGGCTGATGTTTTGGTAATAGGGCTTTGTCTGGGTAAGCCGAAGCGTTCGTTAAGATATGGCCTGACCTGCGCGCTGTTTTCTGTTATGGGGGGAACGATTGCTTTTTCTCTTGGTTTGGCTATCGGGCCGGAACGGGTAGTGGATTTCTTTAACACAATTGGCCTGGGCGCAAAAGCACAATTAGCCCTTGACCTTTATACTAAATACGATTTCTGGGCGATTTCCATATCGGCACTTACGCCGGTGCCCTATATGCTCTTTAGCTGGCTGGGAGGAATGGCGGAAGTGTCACTATTAAAATTCGTAGCGATAAGCATTGTGTTCCGCACGATGAGGTTCGGCTCGGAAGCTATGCTTTTCTATTTTCTCGGCGAGAAGGCACGGCAGTTGATAGAAAAATATTTCAACATCGCCACAGTTGTTGTTATTATACTACTTATCTGTGTGGCCTATGCAATAAAGCTATTGGGTCGAATGCTTAGCGGCTGAAAAAATGAACGATATTCAAAAACAAACACTTCTAAAGGTCGCATGCGATACCGTCCGGAAGGTTATCAAACGCGAGCCGGCCGAAAAACCTCAATCGGACGAGGCTGAACTTAATGCCCCCTGTGGGTGCTTTGTAACGTTGAAGAACCACGGCCGATTGCGTGGATGTATCGGCCAGTTCACTTCGGACAGCCCCCTGATTGAGCTGATTGCTGAAATGGCCAAGTCCTCGGCCACCGGCGACCCGCGTTTTTTCGCCGACCCGATAACCGCACGTGAATTAGACAAATTAGATGTTGAAATATCAGTCCTCTCACCATTAAAAAAAACCGATGAGCCTTTAAGTATGCGATTAGGCATTGACGGCATTTATATTAAGAAAGGACGTACTTCTGGCTGTTTCTTACCTCAGGTTGCTACCGAGACCGGCTGGAGCAAAGAAGAATTCCTCTCGTACTGTTGTTCACACAAAGCGGGTCTTGCACCTGATACCTGGAAGGATCCAGAAACAGAAGTTTATCTATTTACCGCTGATGTATTCGGAGCGGACTTCAAAGATATATAGATATCCAAGAGGCAGGGGGATATAATTCGGAAAGCAAGTGGGGCCGGATGACCCCACTTGCTGCTTTTATTGTACTAATCTTTATTTTAGTCTTCGTCCGTTACAGGTTCAGAGTCACCCAGAGTTTTGACCGTACCGTCGGACAAAACATAGCGTGCTTCGAAGTACCTGTATTTTATTCCATCGATGACATAATCGTGCTCGGGTTTATAGATTTTCTCATACTTCCCGGCTTTTCTTAACTCGCTAATCTCATCGAACTGTTTTTGCAGTACCTCTTTTTTCTCAGCTTCCGACAGACCGAGCAATTCAGGTTCTCCACCATAATTAAATCTTTGGCCGTTAGAGAGAACAGCCGACCACACACCGGGTTTAATCTCTTCGGCCTTACCTTCTTTGTAAAGCTGATGGAATTCCTCGTTCATCCTCTTCATATCTTCGTCGGTGACATTCGGGTCGGAAGAAACAACATTTGCTGAAACTCTAAACACGACATTATCTTCAGGATAATTAAACTCCGCTTCAAACACATCGAAATATTTCATTACCTTGTTTGCTCCGTAGCTCAAAGGCAGCAACACAACAATTGCAATCATCACCGCTGCAGCCACCCGCCAGGGCGAGATTGTCCCGCCGGTCGGAGCAAACCATCTGCGAAGGGCGGACCGCCTCTTGTTTATATCACCGGCGTATAAATCGGCTTTCAGTTTATTCAACAAACCATCCGGCGCCGGAGGCTTTGGGGCGTCCCTGAGATGTTGCTCGATTTGTTTTTTTTTATTCATAATAATTCTCCTTTTGCGATAGGAATTGTTTGTTCCTGTTCAAATTCATCTTCCCGGACGCCCAACTTTACCTTAAGGATTTTAAAGACTTCGCGGAGTCTGTATTTAACTGTACTTGTTGCAATATCCATAACTTTGGCGGTTTCCCTGATAGACAATCCCTGGTAGTAATGCAGGTGCACAACATATTTCTTATCCTCATCAAGCTCATCTACGGCTTTATACAGGCGCTGGGCTGTTTGATACTCAGCAAAACTCGTAAAAGGTCCCGGATTATCATCTACACACTCTCGCCACCATTCACCAGAATTAGCTTTTATGCCACCTGCATTTCTGCGCTGCCAATCGATGAATGTATTATGAGCGATTCTATAAAGCCATGTTGAAAACTTGCTGCGGCCCGCAAAACCATCAAGTGATGACCATGCTTTAAGAAATGTTTGCTGGGTCAGGTCTTCGGCATCATGCCCGCCTTGACAAAGTCGCCTTAAGTACGAATAAACGTCCGAATAGTAGATTTTCAAAAGCTCGCAGGCAGCATCTTTATCCGCTTTTTTAGCACGCCTGCATAGACTCTTTACCCGTTTATCCATAGATGTTACCCGAATACAAAATATGAATTGATTTTCACTGCATTTTACCTGTCCCGGTCCGTTTTTCCATATTCCTTAATCAACCATGATTCGATATTTTTGATTTCAACGATATATCCGGCCTAACTATAAATTTAGACGAAAAATAATGCCGGGGTGGACAAAATGTAATGGATTTATTATCATTTATAGCCGATTTTTAAGAAAGGATAAACCTCGAGACTTTCTTAAACAACTGAGAATAGAGGTTATAAACCATCGGAGGAAGGATTGGAGTGAGGAAGTTCACACTAATTTGCATAATTATCGGTCTGACCGGCTGCTCCGAGACCGATAAAATCGAGACTAATAGTGTTAGCAGCGCTCAACGGCTCGATAACTGTGCAGGAATAGCAGCTTATTTACAGGGCCAGAACCTACCGGCTTTAAAATCCGTGCAGATATGGGACAACGAGTATGGACCGGGGCTGAAACTAACTACAACTCATTATGAGATATTCACTACGCATTTAGAGCTTTTATTGCTTGGCCGAATTGGCGGATTTATTGAATCGGCTTATCGGGCCTATAATAGTCTTTTGCCCGAGCCTGTCGAAACAAAGACCAAATTTACCATTTATCTTTTTGCCAATCGCAGTCAGTGGGAATATTTTACGAAGAAATTTGCAGGTGAACAGGCTGAAATGTTCTGCAAAATAAAAGCCGGTGCATACTACCACAATGGCGCCTGCGTGTTGTATAATATCGGCACAGAACGAACCCTCTCGGCCGTCGGACATGAAGGATGGCATCAGTTTAACTGCAGGCATTTTAAGTTTCGGATGCCAAGCTGGCTTGATGAGGGCACTGCCATGCTCTTCGAAACGCATGGAAGAGAGAATGGGATGTTATATTTCGAGCCGACTGAGAATAAGTATCGAATAGGTGCGCTGAGAAAAACACTGGCTAAAGATAAAACGATACCACTAACAGAATTAGTAGCAATGAACCCGGGCGATGTGCTTGCCACAGATGCAACTGAAGGGGTCATGGCTTTTTATAGCCAATCGTACGCATTAGTGCGGTTTCTGCGGGAAGCAGGTTACGGCAGACAACTGGGTGTTTATCAAAAGTTACTCGCAGATGGCTTAAAAGGAACTTGGACGCTCGACGAGGTAAATAAAAGTATAGCTACAAACAGAAACATCCCGAAAACCGTCCAGTGGAACCGAATTGTCGGCCGGGGATTGTTCGAAGAATACATAGGCGATGATTTTCACCAAATCGAGCAGGAATACATGGCCTTTTGCAGACAAATAATCAAGAATCAGGACTGAATACCAGGGACGTTATATTTATGTCCGAACATTCCCAATACTCATTTATTCTCGCTTCAACATCGCCCCGAAGACAACAGATATTAACCGAAGCCAGCTATGAATTCACCGTCGTTCCGCCTGATATCGATGAGTCCGCTTTCCCGACCGAGGGTATCCAGCCCGGTAAGTACGCCGAACAGCTGGCTTTGGTCAAAGCGAAAAATGTCGCTGAAAAATACCCTCACTGCCTTGTCATCGGAGCCGATACTGTTGTGGATTTTGAGGGCCAAATCATCGGCAAGCCCGCTGATGCCAAAGAAGCCGAGCATATTACAAAAAAGCTCTTTAGCGCTCCACACAAGGTAATAACCGGCATTGCAATTGTCAAGCTAAGGGATAGTATCGAACTGAGCCAAAGTGATACCACAATTATCTATCCGAGGAAACTGACCCCTCAACAAATCACCGAGCACATTAAAGGCGAATCCTGGCGTGATAAGGCCGGAGCTTATGCGATAAAAGAAAACGGCGACGAATTTATCGAAAGAATTGATGGAAGTCTGACAAATGTAATGGGCCTGCCAATGGAGCTTCTGGAACGATTGTTGAGAAGATTTTATTAGAAATAAGCAAGCCAAGGTCTCTGATTACCCTAACGTCTCCACGCTGGCCGGCCGGCGTGTCGAAAAAGAGTTCGATAATGATTACAAAGTTAGATACGTTTATGATGGCGGTAACGTTATCGCTGAATACGATGGCAATAACAACCTTGTGCGCAAATACATCCACGGCGCGGGCGTTGACGAGCCTGTCTGTATGATAGACGTCGCCGATAGTAACCAGGTTTACTACTATCACTTCGATGGCCTGGGCTCTGTCGTGGCCTTAAGCGATTCCGAAGGTGATACTGTTCAGCTCTACGGATACAGCGCCTATGGCCATGTGGTTGCTTCTGACCCCAACCATCCCAATCCCTATATGTTCACGGGCAGGCGTTTCGATATCGAAACAGGTCTTTACTATTACCGTGCAAGATACTATAATCCACATATAGGCCGGTTCATGCAGACCGACCCTATCGGCTATGGCGATGGCATCAACTGGTATCAGTATTGTAGGAATAATCCAGTAAATTGTGTAGATCCCTCAGGGCTCTTGGGGATCGAAGACATTCCACGAAATTCTGGTGACCTAAAACAGGTACAAATTGCTCTCTACGATGGAAGCGATGAAGGATACGATTTAGATGGAGATGGAGATGTTGACAGCTCAGTTGGAGAAGATTTTCTACGAGCTGCCAATGATTTCAAGATAACTGTAGGTGTTCAAGAATATGATGCCTTTTTCGATATGAGCACCGCAGATAATCCAGATATGTTTATAAGAAACTGGATTGCAAGACTCAAATTCAATGGCTACGAAGTAACTGATGTATACTTTTTTGATCATGGTGGTGTTGTTGATGGCGATTTTTTGCTGGAATTCGGTAATGACGCTTGGGGGCCTGACGAATTTGAGTCCTTCGGTTGGGCTCTTGATCATGATCCCGCCATATCAGATGATTTAACTTTTCACTTCAGGAACTGTACGGTGGGCGAACACCCGGATTTGATGGAAAAATTGGCTGAGCGGCTTGGTCGGCCAGTAACAGGTGCCGTTGGCATGGGTATTCTACAGGAGGAGAATGATGATGGCCCTGACTATACATTTGACGAACTCTGGATAGCGAAGCCTCCAAGCATATGGAACTTATGGCAAGGAAGTTCCGAACGTCTGTGGCAAAAGTATAGGCCTGTTACCTTGACAGAGTATATTAAATATGGATGGGAGGGAACAGTTCTCAACGAGATACCTCAGCCCTACTGACGCTTGTAATTACAGCGGAGCATGTTAAGATAGTGCACAGTTTACAATAACTATAAGCAAAGGAATTTAATGATGAGATCAGATATTAAAGATACTAAGAAGGTTACATTAACCTTGAAGAATGGAGCATATGGGATCATTATCTTGTGTGTTCTTTTGGTGTTTACTACTCTGCCCTCTTGCCGAAAACGATCCTTTCCTCCGAAGTTGCAAAAACTACCACCGCCTGATCTGAGCGGTTGTACACATGTTAAGCTTCTATATCGTCCGTCAATGGTAAAGTACTTTTTTGGAGACACTAAGCGGCAGGGTCTCCTAAACATTAAGGAGGTGGAGTATTTAAATTCACTTAAAATAATAGTAGATGATCCTGAACACATCAAGGCTCTTGTGCATGATATGAGCCAGGGATTATACCTTGGTCCAGTGGAAGGAGTACCTAATGTAATCAACGCTGTTCATTTTATCTGTTACCATAATGAAGAACATCTAAAATCCTTCACTAAGCTTGGGAAGATAATACACACAGAGGATGGGCAGCGTTTCAAGTATAATGAAGGCTTTGCGTTTCTGGAGACGTTCTCAATACCGCAGATGCGTCCCTTTAAGTTACGTTTAGATTGTGGGGACAATTTATGGTCCTTCTATGGCCGCCTATGGATTTACTTCCAAACTGAGAAGGCATATCCACCGCCGGATAAATGGTGTGATGTTATTGTAAGGGAATATCGCTCTAATGGCTTAAGTAAGAAGGAGTATATGAAACATTTTAGGTGCCCCGGTGCGGGAGAAGGCAAATGCCACTACGCAATGAATCCTAATTGCAAGCCGGATTCTCCACCGGATACCGTCCTTTTTTTCGAAACTAAGGCTGGTTGGAATGAATACGGTGGGCCTGAACTGTTTACCTTTGATAATCATGAACCGCGGGGTGGCTGTGTTCTCCTGAACGATGGCAATATGAATAGTGTGAGTAAACCCACTGTACGGTTTATACGTACTCAGGAAGAACTCCAGCACCTTCGATGGAAATAAAGGATTAAATCTTTATACATAAAAAACTTGATTTCGAGTCAACATTTTCTGCTTCTTAAGCGCCCTTGAGTATGGAGACGCTTGAAAGAGAGTGTCTATCTAAGTGGATTTTCGGTTAGTTTACGGCCCAGGGGGGGGAAGGGAGTCTCGGAATATGGTACGGACAAGTTACCGAGGGCTTTTCTAATCGCCTATCCTTCTTCGGATTTAGGAGCTTCTTCGGGCTTTCCCGCTTTTTCGCTTTTACTGAGACGGTCAGTCCAGTTTTTAAGCCATTGTGCCCACTTCGGTCTTGGCTCGAAATACTCTATTTCGCTTAGAGTTTTCAGAACTACATTAGGGTCAACTCCGGCGACCGGTTCATCTAAATATTTATCAAGCGTGCTTAAAACATTATTCCCAGGACCTAAATCTTCTTTCGCTAAGCATTGAGTTATCAGTTTGGCCGCAAGTTCTATTTTTGCCGCCCTCAGGTATGCATCTAATAACTTTGGTAGAATTACATCTTTTTCCCTGTCGGTCTGGGCGGCTTTATAAAGACTATCCAAATAGTCAACCGCTCTGTCAAACTGCTTAATTTTAGCATAAAGCTCAGCCAGCTTTTCTCTGACACTCTTGAGCATCTCCGGCTTGTTCTCACCGGTAGCTTTAGCTTCTGCTATTTTAAGAAAAGTAATTTTATCTTCATCAGACAACGTGGTTTTGATGTTCTGCAAGATAAGCTTGTCCATCCATTCATTCAGGACGACGGAATCCGAACCGCTAAATATCTTCCTCATTGCCTGCCAGGCCGGTCCGCTTTCGGAGTTTAAACCAACTTTTTCCACCAGCCAGAACAAATCTTCTTTGCCCCCAACTTCCCCGGCCAACCCTATAATTTTTTTCTTCAGTTCGACACTTGAGTCATTAACAAAATCTTTTCTCAATCTCCTTAGGGCACTTGCCGGGTCGATATATATAAGTCCATCTACCGCCGCTTCCCGGACAAAAGCTGTCTCATCAACACGCAAAGCTTCTGCAAATAAAGGCCCAAAAAGCCCGGCTGCTTTGGCCCTGCAGGCGCTGCCCTGAGCACATAAACCCGCCATCGTGCTAAGCAGCTCTCCACGCAGCGCCCCGTCGGGTTTTTCTTGCTGTTCATATCTTTTAACAAGCAAACCAAGATATTCATCGAGTTCTTCCGGCGTTAAACCTTCCGGCTCAATCAGTCTTTTTAAAACTTCCGCTCCCTTTTGAGCTTTTACCGCATCCTTCTCAGAAAGGTATCCAGCAGCCCATCCCAGTGCCTTTTTTCTCATTTCCGGTGAAATCTTAACCGACGAAGAAGGTGAAAGAGCGTATGAACACGCACCCCCGAGCGCATCCAACAACTGAATTTTAACCTGCTCGTCTTTCTCGGCTTCAAGCTGAGCTAACAATCGTTGAGCTGAATTCAACTGCACCATCAAAGACAGCAGCGTGGCTGTTTTGTGCCGAACATCTCTGTCCTGGTCGGAAATCAAATTAATTAAAATAGGCTCAAGTTCAGGTGGCAATTTTGAAGTCCCCGGACCCAAACGCCATTGAGAGACCTTTTCCAACGCCCACAATTTGACTACCGCCTCTGAATCGCCTAAATGCTCAATTAAAAATTTACCTCTGGCTGTGTCATCACTAATGCTAATATATATCTGATTCAAAGCCGAGAGGAATCTTCTTTGCCATGAATTTTTTTCGGTTCTCATTTGGCGCATCTGCGATTCCTGGCGAATCAGCCATTCCCGCAGAAATTCGTCTTTGCCTTTCCGCTGAAGCTCAAAGATGTTTTGCTCGCGTGTCCAGTAATTTTCGCCGACTGGTATACCCAGAGAATGCAGGGCCTTTTCCGCTTCTGCCGATACTTGCTTGTCAGGATCGTCAACTAACTTGATAAGTCTAATCGTCGCCATCATATCAGGCCTATGTTCCAATGCCTGGATTGCATTTAATCTCGTATTGACCGGTTTTGAGACATCTGTTACCATCTTTTCAAGTGGCTCTCTAATTTTTTCATAACTAAAAATATGCGTTGCCTCCGCGGCCAATCGTGCCTCGGCAGCAACCTCAGTGTCAAAGATGCTCAGAAGAGGCTCGATAAAATCGTCTACATTTGGTATAGAACTTTGCGATGCCCTGGTACGAATCAATACCTTACAAATAGCCATACGAGCTGCACTGTTGTTCGTCAGGCTGAGCGTCCCCAGTAGAATTTCTCTGGCTAAAGGATTGTTACTGCCCAACATCACACCCGCCGCTTTGATGCGCATTTCTTCGTTCGGGTCATTGAGCAGGGCATTCTTGACAAATTCCAGTTGCTCATCAGGCTTGGTCAGTGGTGCAGGTGTGACTTTGTTAGCTGGCGCCAAGACTGGTTTATCCTGGCCGACACCGGCCTGTTGGCACCCTATCACCAACAACAATATAATCAGATGTAGCCTCTTTGTGCCCATTAGGATGACTTTGAGAATACTACCTGGTTCCCGCTGTGCGGTGTCCCTACTCTGCCCGTTTGAAGCTCGTCCCCATCGGCTCATTAGCGACTTACTTCTTACTGAGCCCGTCAAACTTTGCATTATATCATAAATCACAAACTATATCCAAGTCAATTGATTTTCAATTCCCGATT
>CAZJIR010000021.1:0-2687 GCA_964546095.1 uncultured Pirellulales bacterium | reverse complement strand
ATCACTTCACGGCCTTGGATGGAATTTTCGGTGAATCTCTCTCAATCTTTCCTGGTCAACGTGCGTATATATCTGGGTTGTGGCTATATCAACATGACCAAGCATCTCTTGGACGCTTCGCAAATCGGCCCCACCAGAAAGTAAGTGTGTTGCAAAGCAATGTCTCAACGTATGCACAGTCAAATTCCTGGGCATACCCGCCCGAATCGCATATTTTTTAACCAATCTCCAAATTTCAATACGACTCATAGGTCGACCTGTTCGAGAAAGCAGCAGAAAATCACCACTGAATGGTTTTACCAACCTCGGCCGCAGATTTATCATATATTCATTCATTGCCGTTATGGCTACTTTTCCAATCGGAACTACACGCTCCCTATTGCCTTTACCAAGGCAGCGCAGATAACCGATATTAAGATTCAAATCCGAACACTTCAGCCCCGCTATCTCGCTGGCACGTATGCCGGTGGCATAGAGCAGCTCAAGCATTGCCTTGTCGCGAAGATAAAAGGGCTCATCGGGGTCTGGAGCATTCAGAAGGTCAATAACCTGTTTTTTACTACAGATACAGGGCAGTTTCTGCCATAGCTTCGGGCTCTCAAGAATTGACGTCAGGTCGTCTTCGATAAGGCCGGTCAGCTTGGCGAACCGCAGGAACATTCTTATAGCGACAAGGGCCCGTTTAACCGAGCTTTCACTTTTTTGCTCCTTTGTCAGGATTCTCATGTAGTTTTGGATAAGATCCGGCTTTATTTGCTGAATCTGACTGATATCGCCGGATTTGCAGTACTCCAGAAAGCCTCTCAAATCGCGGCCATAAGCCAGAACAGTATTATTGGACAGACCCGCCTCAACAGTGAGATAACCAAGAAAATTACTGAGCTCCCGCCCCAAAGTTAATTTTTCGTGACTCTCAAATTTTCTAATATTTTGTCCATATATCGCGGGCATACTTCAATTCTCATTGCTCGCTGCTTTTACTCCAAGTCAGCAGGTATGAGCGACGGCTTCACGATGCCAAAAACACTTCCCGCCACAGTATCATCGGCATTAAAACGAGTCGACCTTTAATTGCAAAACCGCAATATCAAAGCATGAGAAATCAATAGCGTAAGCTCAATTCAAATAAAATAACAAGTCAAATGCCCTTTTATTTGAATTTGAACTCTTTTTTTGGTGAAATTCGTATGGAATAGTGATTTTGCAGGAGGATATTTCAAATGAAACACACTGCTCTTTTACTAATTATTTTAATAGCCACTGTTCTGGCGTCCGCTAATCCCATTCCCTGGCTGCCGGCCCTGTGCTCAGCTATTACGAATTCAAGCATCCGATGAATGATAGACTCACCGATGAAGCCTGGCGCGAGCTGCTCGATTCACCCGATAAACCTGAATGGCCCACATGGTACACCCCGCTAATGCAGTAAAGCAACAACTACTTTGTTACTCAATGAAGCAGGTGGAAAAAGATTTCGTAGGCGTAGTGCGCCTATTGAATGTTTGCAATTCCGGCAGAAACAAAGTATAATAGTGATACATTGGTAAACGAGGAAACCAAAGGAAAGGGTAGTAGTCATGAAAGCAAAAGTGATAATTACCGTGGTGGTTTTGAGTGTAAGCGTCTGCGCAGTGGTAATAGATGTTCGTGGCAACGATATTACAGACTTGACGTTCGGACAATACTACGAGCCTTATGAGCCGAACATCGTGCCAAATGCACCGGGCTATACACTGCCGCTGGACATAAACGATATTATAAATTACGACAACGTCAACTGCGATATCCCTCTGGAGCCGGTATCGAGTCTTATCCGGCAAAATGGCTTTGCCATTGTTGAATTAGAGCCTTACTCATTGCAAAGTATATTGTTTGGCGACGCCGATTTTGTCAGCATATACAATAGCCTCTGGATGTTAAACATTCCCGCGTTCCTTACGACTGATACAGGATTGTACATCTATCATTCTCTCTTTGACGAAACACTAAAGGACATCGAAGAGCACCTTTTCATTTCGGATATCAACAACCTGACAAGCGCATTGCTGAACGATGCTTTGCAGCAGCATGAGCAGTTCGAAGATGACCTTAAAGAAGCCGCAAGGCGAAATATTGCATACCTGTCTGTAGCACAAAAACTCATTGACCCTAACGCATCCACACCAGAATTGGTGGATGACATCGTGGCTGGCGAATTAGCCAAAATCCAGGCACATAGCGGATTTAGTTCAAGCGCCATATTTAAGTACATGGAAGATTACTCACAGTATGTTCCCAGAGGACACTACACCCGAAGCGAAGCCCTTCAGCGTTACTTCAAGACTATAATGTGGTACGGCCGGATAGCATTTTTGCTTAAAGGCTCAGAAAACTTCGGGCATACAGGGGAAGCCCTTGTAAGTGTTCGCGATGCCAGGATACAAACCTTACAGGCTTTCCTATTGGCTACATCTCTCAGGAATATCCAGGTCGATGAAAGAACCGGCCTTGATATATGGGACCGCCTTTACACAGTGACGGCCTTTTATGTCGGTATCGCAGACGACCTGACACCGTACGATTATCTTTGGGCTTTGGATCAGGTATTCGAAAACAACTTTACCTTCATCGAGCTGGCTGAAGAAGATAACTTGTTAGCTCTTAAAACAGAACTGGCCTTACTGCCCTCACCGAAGATCTTCGGTGGC
>CAZJIR010000020.1:0-16547 GCA_964546095.1 uncultured Pirellulales bacterium | reverse complement strand
ATCGGCTAAGGAACGTGCCCCTTCACATAGCTTTATGATTTTTGAAAGAAGCTCATCGTCTGCGGAATTTACCGGAGAGTCGGCGGTCTTTAGGTAAGCCCTGAGATGGTGTAATACTTTTTCAGGTGATGTCATTTTTATATGTTCTGTGTTGAAAGCCAGCAGCTTCCTGCGGTCGAACAGGCTGTTGGCCTTGCTCAAGCGCGAAAGGTCGAAAGAATCGATAAGCTCTTTAACTGGCATAATCTCGCGGTTATCACCCGGATTCCATCCTAAAAGCGCAAGGAAATTTACCATCGTTTCAGGCAGATACCCGCTCTTAAAGAAATCGACAATGTTAATTTCAGGCAGCGGCACATTCAAATACTCTGCCATCTTATCTATAACAGGCATATCAGGCGTAGTCTTGCCCTTAATAAAAGAGTCGAGCTGTTCGGAAGTAATGTCACCCGCCTCGGTGAGTTTTGCCATATCGATGTCTCGCCCGGCCTTGAAGGCTGTGCGAAGTGCTTTTGGTCTCTCCCGCTTGGAAAGTTTCCCCCCTGAATCACTGACAGTGACAGACATATGCGCATATTGAGGCAGTGGCACCTCAGGAAACAGGGCCTTCCACAGTGCCTGCTGACCCGGCGTGTTCATTAGATGCTCCTGGCCCCGAATAATGTGAGTAATCTTCATTAAATTGTCATCGACCACGCAGGCAAAGTTATACGTTGGGAAGCCATCGCTTTTTTGTATGATGAAATCGCCTATTTCACCGGCCCCGAAGGTGATTTCACCCCGTACTATGTCCTCAACCACCATCGGCTCACCCTGCGGCACGGCAAAGCGTACCGTTACAGGCCAGCCTTCTGCGCGGGCTCTTTCCGCCTCTCCGAAGCTCGGGAATTCCTCAGGTCGCTGATAAGTAAAACCTTCCTTTTTAGCTTCGGCCTGTTTGCGCCGGGCATTAAGCTCTTCGGTTGTCTCGAAGCAGTAGTAGGCCTTTTTTTCATCGAGCAGTTTTTTTACATATTTATCATAGATGTCCCTTCGCTGAGACTGCAGATATGGCCCGTTCGGCCCTTCAATTTCAGGCCCTTCATCCCAGTCAATACCGAGCCAGCGAAGGTCGTCTATAACCTGCTGCATAGCGGTAGGGGTGTTTCGTTTCTGGTCAGTGTCTTCTATGCGGAGGATGAATGTTCCTCCCATTCGCCTGGCCCAGAGCCAGTTAAAAAGGGCCGTGCGCGCTCCTCCGACGTGGAGGTAACCTGTCGGCGATGGGGCAAAACGCGTTACGACCATTATAAACCTCTTTAGCTCCGGAAAAATAAGCAAAAAAGTAAGGATAAGTTATGCCGGTACTGTTGTCAAGAGCCAGAGGCAAGGTATAACAGATTTGTAAGGTTCGCAACCGAAGCTGATATATTTATCCCTGTTAATTTTACAGAGCATATAGTATTTTAGCCGAGTTAAGTTTTCTATTGAGTTTTAATTGAGGAATAAATAAATGTGGCCACGGCTTGGACCAGTTCCGACTTATGGTGTTCTGTACAGCATAAGTATTATATGCCATTTTCTGGTCTGTTACCTCCTCGCCAGACGTCTTAAAATTCGACATTATGTCTGGCTCATCGTGGGTATTTGTTATTTGGTTGGTATGACCATCGGTGCCAAGACCCTGTATGACGCCCAGCACATGCAATTTAACTTCCGGGCACTCTTCAGCACCGGGCATTATATGCAGGGAGGCCTATGGGGTGGAATGCTGGCATATATCGGTTTGGCCGTGCCTGCAGTATTGATATTGGCTAAGCACAAATGGACAGCGCTTGACTTGGTTGGGCTTTCGATTCCAATACCATGGATATTTGTCAAGCTGGCGTGTTTATTCAACGGCTGCTGCTACGGCCAAAAATGCTCTATGCCCTGGGCGATAACATTTCCGCAAGGCGCTGCGGGTGCACCGGCTGGAATACCACTGCACCCAACACAAATTTACGAAATCCTGGTCATTGTGTGTATTCTTATAGTTTTTAAAAAATTGAATTATGAGCGGTGGCGGGGAACGATGCTGCTATGGTTTCTTGCTCTTTATGGCCTGGGGCGGGCAGCCACTAAAATCTGGAGGGGTGACTTTGACCATCATATATACATCGGCAGCTTCACATTCTCACAACTCATGTGTCTGGCCGCAGCCGGCGTCTCAATCGTAATTCTGCTCATCTGGCGTTGGCTCTATGCCCCTGATATTCAAAAACATGACCAAGGGTGAAAGTTAATGAATAACAAGCCGCAAACCAACAACTTGTTTCTTCTTGGGGCGGGCTTCACAAAAGCTGTGTGGGAATACGTGAAAGATGATGTACCAGCAAACAAAGAATTATTGCAAAAAGTAATAGACTCCTGTAAGCCACCGTCAAATTGTAATAGGACAGAATTAAATGTAAAAGGTAAGAAAATACTCAAAACCACTTTGCCCAAAAAATATAGTGAAAAATATGAAACACCGGACATTGAGGTACTACTGACTCGTTTAGATTTAGAAATATTAACTAATCAAGACCAAAACAATGCGCTGATGAATGACCGGAAAGAAATTGAGCGACTACTTGTGGAATACTTTGAACAATTTAGACTCGGCTGCAGTCATAACTTGCAAGTCCTCGAAAGAAATACTTGGTTGGAAGATATAGCTTTAAAGTTATTCCACACTAATGATATAATAGTTACTTTAAACTACGATTGTTCGCTTGAAGGGCTACTGGATCATTTCGAAATATGGTCTCCCAACGGTGGCTATGTCGAAATCAGGAATTCTTCCCAAAACGAATATCCTAAGAATCCCAAGAATATTCGTATTGCCAAAATCCATGGTTCAGAAAATTTTAGACTATGTTCTATGTTAAAGGAAAAGAATAGAAAGTATGTTTCCTTTGAGATAAATGGGGGAATATACCCTCGTTCTGGAAAAAACGGTGTATCTACGGAAGGCATCGACCCAGAAGCGTATATCATTGCTCCAAGCTTTGTGAAAACACCGCACGGAGATATTGAGCGTATGATGATCCAAGTCTTGGGTATCGCGGGTAAAGCTAAGAACTTTATCATAATTGGTTGTGGGATGAGGCCAGAAGATACTTTTCTGCGGCTATTAGTCACAAAATTCCTATACCAAAAGAAAGCAGACAGAAGACTTATAATAGTTGACTTCGAAGCCGAAAAGATTAGGGCAATAATCGATGGCCATTATTCCGGAGGTATTGAAGGATTTTCTGTAAAAACAATATTATTCTCAAATGGTTTTGAAGATGATTACGACCGGCTAATTAAATGCTTAAATAACTTAAGGAAATGTTAGGTGAATTATATTGTGGAAGCATCAAACAACGAAAAGGAAAGGCTCGACTTTGTTCGGCAGATTGTTGCCGATGACCTTAAGACTAACAAATGGGATGGCCGGGTCGTTACCAGATTTCCACCGGAACCGAACGGATATCTACATATCGGGCACGCCAAGAGTATATGTCTGAATTTCGGCATTGCATCGGAATTCGGCGGCCGATGCCATCTGAGATTCGATGATACCAATCCTGAAAAAGAAGAGCAGGAGTACGTCAATTCCATTATTGAGGACGTTCGCTGGTTAGGCTGGGACTGGGGTGAGCGCCTGTATTACGGCTCGGACTATTTCGAGCAGATGTACGAATATGCCTTACAGCTTATAAAAAAGGGCAAAGCGTATGTGTGTGACCTGAACGCTGAGCAGACCAGAGAATATCGCGGCACACTTACCGAACCCGGTAAAGACAGCCCCTATCGAAACCGTTCGATCGAGGAAAATCTCGACCTTTTCGAGCGAATGAAAGCGGGTGAATTTCCGGATGGCTCGCGCACACTCCGTGCGAAAATCGATATGGCACATCCCAATCTTAATATGCGTGACCCGGTAATGTATCGAATTCTGCACGCATCACACCACCGTACCGGCGATAAGTGGTGTGTCTATCCGATGTACGACTGGGCACATGGGCTTGAGGATTCAGTTGAAAAAATTACACATTCGATTTGTACGCTGGAATTTGAGAATCATCGCCCCCTCTACGACTGGTTTCTTGATGAGCTGGGCGCTTATCATCCTCAACAGATTGAGTTTGCCCGGCTCAACCTGACCTACACGGTAATGAGCAAACGAAGGCTGCTGAAATTAGTGCAGGATGGACACGTGACCGGCTGGAACGACCCACGAATGCCGACTATCAGCGGTATGCGCAAACGCGGCTACTCATCGGCGGCTATTCGCGAATTCTGCAAACGAATCGGAGTCAACAAATTCAACAGCACGGTAGATATTGCACTATTAGAACACTGCCTCAGAGAAGATTTGAACAAGACATCGCCCCGTGTAATGGCCGTGCTTCGACCGCTCAAGGTGATTATCGACAACTACCCTCAAGATCAGGTCGAAGAGCTTGAGGCCATTAATAATCCGGAAGACCCGGAAGCAGGTGTTCGGAAGGTTCCTTTCTCACGGGAGTTTTACATCGAGCAGGAAGATTTTATGGAGGAGCCACCGAAGAAATTCTATCGCCTGGCGCCCGGTCGAGAAGTTCGGCTCCGATATGCGTATTTTATCACCTGCAAAAATGTAATTAAGGATGAGAGCGGTAACATAGTAGAGCTGCACTGCACTTACGACCCGGCGACGCAAGGTGGGGATGCTCCGGATGGACGCAAGGTCAAATCAACGCTGCACTGGGTTTGTGCTTCAAATGCGCTCGAAGCGGAAGTTCGATTGTACAACCACCTGTTCATCAAAGAAAATCCGGATGACACAGCAGAAGGTGAAGACTTCAAATCCAATCTGAACCCGGATTCACTGGAAATATTATCATCCTGTAAGGCCGAGCCATCTTTGAAAAATGCCCAACCATTAAGCCGATATCAATTCGAAAGACTTGGTTACTTCTGCGTCGACCCTGATAGTTCCGACAGCAAACTTATATTTAACCGCACGGTTGGATTGCGCGACACTTGGGCGAAGATTCAGAAAGCCCAGAAGAATAAGTAGGTGGTTGATGACGTGTGGCAGCCTGGGGATGGTTGAGAATCGTCAGCCGAATAATTCCGTAAATTTCTCTTCGATATCGGGATGTGCGCACAGGGTCTGGCCGATTAGGACTGCTTTGACGCCGACGGATTTTAGCTTTTCGACATCGGCCCTTGTTTTTATGCCGCTTTCGGCAACCAGCTCATCCGTATTATCGAGAAGGTCGGATAACCGGCCGGTCGTGTTCAAATCAACCTGCAACGTTGTCAGGTTGCGATTGTTGATTCCAAGAACACTGTATCCTTTTTTGGGAAAGCCGATAAGACTTCTGACCGACATCAGAGTGTCAGCATGGTGAACCTCCAGAAGAACCGTCAGAGTCAGCTCGGCTGCGGCTATCATCATGTCCATCAGTTCGCCGGGCTTGAGAGCTTCCGCTATCAACAATATCGCATCGGCACCGGCGGCACGAGACTCGTACACCTGCCAGAGGTCGATAATAAAATCCTTTCGCAAAACAGACAAATCCACCGCCTGGCGTATCTGGTTGATGTACTCAAGCCGGCCCTGAAAATATTTTTCATCGGTAAGAACGCTGATTGCATTAGCGCCACATTTTTTATATGTCTGCGCTATCGCAACCGGGTCGAAATCCTCACGAATAATTCCAGCCGACGGTGAAGCTTTTTTGACCTCCGCGATAACGTTGATGCCACGGCTGCTCGGTCCGGTTACGGCCTTATAGAAGTTGCGGCATTTGGGCAGAGTATCAATCTGCTCTTTGAGCACATCGAGGCTTGTCTGTGATTTTCGAGATTGTACCTCATCTCTTTTGTCAGCAACAATTTTATCCAATATGTTTGCCAATTGTATTATCCTGCGACTTTAACATAGCCCATACGAAGCTCATTGAGGGTATTCGCCAGAACTATGTCTTCCTCCTGGGTCAAATTGCCCTTTGTTTTTTCCTGGAGGGTTTCAAGCATATCAATATGATATTTTGCCAGCTCCAAATCCGGCTCCTTTGTTTCCTGTCCCTTTATCTGCAACAGACCCAAAGCAAACAATGCCTGCGTAGTAAGCGTACTTATCAACGCCGCAAAATTACCCTCCGGCAAAGGCCCGCGGGCCTGTTTTTCTTCCTGAGCCTTCTCCTTTTTAGCCTCTTCCTTTGCAGCTAAAATTTCTTTCTCTTTCTGCGCCTCGGCCTTCCAGTCCTCATCGACTATTATCTTTTTCTCTTCTTTCTTTTTTTCTTCAGCCATAGTTAAAATCCTTTGAATGTTCTGTTATCTGCGATACTTTTTCATGCTTCTATCGACATCACGTTTTCGGTCGCGCTCGGTGATAGTCTGCCGTTTGTCGTATTGCCGTTTGCCTCTTGATAACGCCAGCTCTATTTTTGCCAGACCTCTTTCACTGAAATAAATTCTCAGAGGCACAAGAGTAAATCCTCGCTGTTCGAGCTTTATTCTTATCTTACTAATTTCTGCTTTGTGCAATAAGAGTTTTCTTTTTCTGGTCGGCTCGTGCTGCCTGGCGCCGGCCTGTGGATATTGTGCAATCGTCGCGCCCACAAGCCAGCACTCATTACCTTCAATCCTTGCGTACGAACCGTTCAGGTCTGCGGTTCCGTCCCGAAGCGATTTAACCTCGGTACCCAACAGCCCAAGGCCCGCTTCGAACTTCTCGATAAGTTCGAAGTTTCTGTAGGCCTTTTTATTGACCGCCACCAGAGGTTGTTTATCCTTGTTCTTGCGAGATTTTGCCGCCATTTACACAATGATAGCGACTGGACAGAAATTTTGCAAGAACGGTGTATTCGGCAAATCACGACCAAACCTGTTCTAACGCCGGATTCCAATAAAACTTAGTCGGGTGTATAAGTCCCGGACACATCATTCTTTAGCCACCGGTCCAGCCAGCCTATTACCGTTTCGTGCCAGAGAATGGAGTTGTGAGGCTTTAGAACCCAGTGATTTTCGTCGGGAAAGTAGAGCAGCCTGCTGGGAATACCAAGACGCTGAAGGGCATTAAAGGTGCCGAGCCCCTGGGTGTCGGCCACTCTAAAATCCAGCGCGCCGTGGATAACGAGCATAGGTGTCTTCCAGTTTTTCACGAGGTTCACCGGATTATGTTTCTCGTAACCGACCGGATTACCCCATGGCGTGCCGACATGGTCCCATTCAGGAAACCAAAGCTCTTCAGTATCGAAATAGGCCATTCGTTCATCAAGATTACCATCGTGGTTAACCAGGCAGCGAAAACGTTCAGGCCATTTGCCGGCTATCCAGTTAATCATATAACCGCCGAAGGAAGCGCCGAGAGCGCCGACCCTGTCGCCATCCATCCAGGGGTAACGTTTCAAGGCCGCGGCCAGTCCTTTTTGCAGGTCTTCCAGAGGTTTACCGCCCCAGTCGCCACGGATGGAATCGGTAAAGGCCTGGCCATATCCTATAGAGCCGTGGAAGTCAACCATAACCGCAGCGTAGCCCGCACCGGCGTAAACCTGTGGATTCCAGCGATAATGGAACATGTTCCCGAAAGAACCCTGAGGGCCTCCGTGGATGAGAAAAGCCACAGGATATTTCTTAGCTGGGTCAAAATCCACAGGCTTAACTACATAGCAATAAACAGTCTCATTGTTCCATCCAGCGAATGCAAACTGCTCGTACTCACCCATGTGGACAGTAGCGACTTTTCCTGAGTTTATATTTGTAATTTGATGCACATCACCACTGTCAGGTTTGATTGAATACAATTCAACAGAAGAGCGAAGGTTATTCAGACCAAAGATTATTCTATCACCCGCTACACAAAGTGAACTGACAGCACCCTCTTTAACAACAGTACGAACTTCGCCGGTTCTCACATCGATGGCAAAGAGGGACTTTTGGCCTATATTGTTAGCTGTCACATAGATAATTTTGCCATCCGCCGAGAAACAGAACGTCGATGGGCTTCGGTCCCAGTTCTCCGTCAGCACACGCTGCTCATCATCAGGCCAGCCACGTAGAACAACTCGAAAACGGTCGGATTCGTAGCCGGGCCTGGCCATAGCTAAGTAAGCCAAAGTCCCCCCCTCAGGGCTAAAGACCGGATGAGTATCCCAAGCATGGTTTTTCTCAGTCAAACACTTCGGTTGTTCGGAACCATCAATAGGCACATAGTAAAGGTCGAAGTCCGTTGACCATGCTTCTTCCCTGCCCACATCCCGGGCGCTAAAAATCAGACCTTTACTATCCGGAGTGAATGTAATCTCCTCCGGCCCGCCGAAGGGTTCTGAAGGAGTATCTGCATCCATACCCTGCATAACATCTACAGGGCCGCCGCCTGCAGAGGGCACAACAAACAGATGCGAACGCCGACCGTCTTTCCATGTATCCCAGTGCCGAACAAATATTCGCTCATAAATTATTCCGCTTGCCTTTCTTTGCTTGATTTCATCAAGCCTGTCTTTTGTTTCCGCCACAGAATTGCTGTCAGGAAAGACCTCCATAGTAAAAGCAATGTGCTCCCCATCGGGCGATACGATTAGATTTCCAACGTCAAGAGGTAATTCAGTAACCTGTCGGGCTTCTCCGCCATCTATGCTTATGCGCCAAACCTGCGACGATTCCGAGCGGCTGGAAATAAACCAGACCGTTTTACTGTCCGGCGCCCAGCAGGGATTGGAGTCTCCCGCCGGATGGGATGTCAAGCAACGAAGCCCAGTCCCATCGGTCCCGACCAGCCAAAGGTCTGTTCGGCCCTTGTTTGCTTCAAGGTCTGTTTGCCGAAGCACAAAAACCACCCATTTGCCGTCCGGTGAAATCTTAGGGTCGGAGATTCTGTCCATAGCCAGCATATCGCGAACGGAAAACGGATGAGGTTTGCCGGTATGCAATGCAGAGTTCTCGACCGGCGCAGTCTCGACAACAGAGCAGGCACTTACGAATAAAAGGACGAATACAAAAGAAAACTTAAGACGCATAATGCTACCTTTCCCGCCTTGATTAAGTTGCTGACTAATTACTTACCTTTTTCTCTTCCTCTTGTGCTTCTTTGGTAAGCGTAACAGGTATATCGAGCCAGAAGGTTGAACCTTTACCAAGCTCACTTTCCAGTCCGATGCTGCCCGCGAGCATAGCAGCTAATTCGGTGCTTATGGTAAGTCCAAGACCTGTTCCGGTCGATTCACGGGTAATAGAACCATCAGCCTGGCGAAACTTTTCAAATATCTTTTTCTTGTCGGCCTCGGCAATTCCGCAACCGGTATCGCTTACTGAAATACGAACGGTCTTTTCATCTGCCATTTTGGCTCGAATTTCAATTCTGCCTCGCTGGGGTGTAAACTTTACAGCATTACTGAGAAAATTATACAATATCTGCTGGACCTTACCGGCATCCGTTGAAAGAATTGGTATATCCGAATCGACCTGCAGCTTAATTTTGATTTTCTTTTTCTTTGTCAACAGAGAAAAAGACGATACGAGAGATTTACATAACTGCGGCACAGAGGTTTTTTCTATGTGTAGTCCCATTTTTCCTGCCTGAGTTTTGGCCAGGTCGAGCAGGTCGTTAATCATATTCAACAAACTATTTCCGCTGGAGATAATGTTCTCAGCATATTTTTGGGCCTTATCCTTTTTTAACTGCTGCGGCTTCTCCCGCAAGACCTGCGCAAAGCCCAGAATTGCATTCAAGGGCGTTCTAAACTCGTGAGAGATATTAGCCAGGAATTCACCTTTTATCTTGTTGGCCTTAAACAGCTCTATGTTTCTCTCGGAAAGCTCGGCTATTTTCGCATCGAGTTGTTTATTTGCCTGCCGGAGTTTTTCCTGGGCGGCTTGTAGTCCGTCAAGCATGTTGTTAAAAGCATTCGCAAGTTTTTCATATTCATCACCTGTCTTTATAGCGCTTCTGGTATCAAGATTTCCCTCGGTAACATTATTTGCGATAGCACGTAGCTGGCGGATGGGTCTGAGGATGACTCGTTGAGTTATCCAGTAGAAAGCAACGACGGCCCCGATACCACCGATAAGACCGGCCACGATAACCCAGACCAGATTCAAAAATTTTGTCTTACTGATTTCGCTGCCTATGCCTCGGAAGCGAATTACCGCCGCACCTATCGGCTCATTCAACGAAAATGGGCTGGCTGAACCCTGGGCATTATGGCAGCTTATGCACCGGTCGGTAGCCCTGATAATCTGCACATAACTGCCCTGAAGCACACCGTTTTCTTTACTCAACAGGATACTGTCGCTTCTGACGTCATCAGTCTTCAAAAACTCAATCGTCTGACTGGCCCACTCGGTTAACTCACTATTTGCTGTCACATTTTCGCTGTCCTTAGCGAAGCGAACCCAGCACATATCAGGATTGTTCACATCCATAACCAGACCGGTAGTATCCAATCCTGGTAATGTTTGGCCGGGACCTTGTAGCTGGAAATGACTGTCAAGCAGAGCTTGAGACCTTGCCCTGCCCATATCGAGCAAGTCCTTTTTTATGAGCTGGCCCATCCAGATATACGGCAGAAGCAGGGCAATCGTTAAAACAAAAACCACCGCCGCCCCGAATGCGACCCTGCACTTAGCAGCCAATGACAACGGGGACAACCGAAGAAGTTCTAAGAACTTTTGCCAGGTACGTTTTAGGTTTATCCGCATAAATTAGAAATTTGTTTCTGTAAAAATTAAACGCGTAAACAAAGGTATTAACATATAGTTCATAGTTAATCTTTAATCATTGAGCTGGTGCAATTCAGCTCTCAGTTTGGGCAATGCCTCCGGGTAATTTTTCTTAATAAAATCAATCAGCTTCTCTCTAACCTCACAACGAAGACTCCATGCAGTTGAGGCATCCACGGCACTCATAAGAGCCCTTAATTCAACCGTACGCTCGGACGTATTAGTAACCTGCAGGACACAGACCTTGCCGTCCCATCGCTCTGAATTTTTCAGGATACGATTAAGCTCTTCTCTGATGGATTCGACCGATACGGTATGGTCAACATAAATGAATACCGTACCTAAAATGTCGGCTGTAACACGGGTCCAGTTCTGAAAAGGCTTCTCAATAAAATAAGTGACAGGAACAACTAAACGCCGCAGGTCCCAAATTTTCACAACCACGTAGGTCAAAGTTATTTCTTCGATTCGTCCCCATTCACCTTCCACTATGACTACATCATCAACACGAATAGGTTGAGTAATAGCAATCTGAAGGCCAGCGATAAAAGTTGCAATAGTACGCTGAGCGGCCATACCTACGACAATGCCAATAACACCGGCCGAGGCTAAAATGGTCGTCCCCAATTGACGAACCTTTTCAAAAGTCATCAGAGACGTCGCCAACGCTAAAATAGCTACAACAGCAATTACTATTCGCTTTATAACCCTGAACTGTGTGTGAATCTTCCTGGCTTTGAGGTTATCTTTCTCGGCAATATCAAACCGATTGAGCACATAGTCTTCTAAAACATAAGTGGTTTTGATTAATAACCAGCAGACCAGTCCAATAAGCACCAGGCTGAAAACATGATTAACAAATTCAGGCAACTGAGTCTGAAAAACCACTAATTTCGCCAACAGCCGGACTGCGATAAGTATGAACATCCACTGCAAAGGTCTGTAGCAATTTTTGACAAAGGAGTTATCAACGACGCTTCTGGTGCGTTCGAATAGCCCCTGCAACAGACCATAGATAAAATAATGGCCTAAAAGCCCAACCAGAACAGCCGACCCCCATAACAAAGCCAGCTTTTCCCAGTCCTGTAAAGTCGCCATCATAATCACCTCTAACAACCCGTAGTTCCCATTTTGTGCTTAGCTAACTGTAAAAAAGTTTATTTGATGACCGAACAACATGATATAAAACGGAAAAAATAATCTACTCCCTAAAAGTAATCTTGTAGTCTTATGATGCTTTTCATCAAAGATGTAATATTCTTATCTCCAATACCAACGAAAGGGTCAAGACATTTTTTAACCTTTCGCCCGACTTCACCGGCCCGGCTACGATGCGGCTATTAACCCGGTTTGTCGGCTTGTCGCTCGGTTATAGGTATATGTGAATGTCTCTGCATTCGCAGGTTTAGCTCGTCAAGCTGTTTGGGGTCTACCTCGCTCGGTGCATCGGTCAGCAGACACTGGCCCCGCTGGGTTTTTGGAAAGGCAATGACATCTCTGATATTTTCTGTGCCGGTAAGCAGCATAACGAGTCTGTCAAGACCGAAGGCTATTCCGCCGTGCGGTGGAGCGCCGTATTCCAAGGCTTTTAAGAAAAAACCAAATCGTTGCTTTGCCTGGTCTTTCGAAATATTAAGCAGTTCAAAAACCTTCTGTTGCACTTTCGGGTTGTGGATACGAATACTTCCTCCACCGATTTCAGAGCCATTGACGACGATGTCGTAGGCCTGTGAACAAATATTGGCAGGATCGGTATCGAGCTTGTCAAGCTCCTCTTCGACCGGAGAAGTGAATGGATGGTGCAGTGAATCGTAACGCTTTTCGCCCTCGTTCCATTCAAACAGAGGAAAGTCCACCACCCACACGAACTCAAAGCGTCCTGGGTCATATAGACTGAGTTCGCGGGCAAGTTTGCAGCGCAAGGGAGCCAGAGCCTTGTTGGCGGGTCCTTCCTTATCGGCAACAAACAAGAGCAAATTGCCGTCTTTTGCCTCGAAGCGTTCAATTATCTGCTGCTGAGCTTCGGGGCTGAAGAACTTGGCACAACCACCGACCAGGGAGAGCTTATCAGTTTCTGCTTTGACTTTAGTCCAGGCCAATCCCTTTGCGCCATAGTCAGCGACAAAATTGGTCAAGGTCTTTTCGATATCGCTTCTGGAATATTTATCGCCATCAGGGGCGCAAAGACCTTTCACTATCCCGCCATTTTCGATTACAGATGTAAATACCTTAAACGTGCTTTGTTTGGCGAGGTCGGAGATGTCTTTTAGCTTCATATCAAAACGTAGGTCGGGCCTGTCTGTTCCATAGTCGGCCATGGCCTGTTGATAGGACATTTGTCTTATAGGCATAGTGATATCAATATCGAGTATCTGCTTCCAAATTCTGGCCACCATATTGGAGTGAACCTCGATGACATCGTCACTATCTACAAAGCTCATCTCGACATCGATTTGTGTGAATTCAGCCTGTCGGTCGGCACGGGGGTCTTCGTCACGGAAGCATCGGACTATCTGGAAATATTTATCGACGCTGCTTACCATTAGAATCTGCTTGAATAGCTGGGGCGACTGGGGCAGCGCGTAGAAACAATTTGCGACAAGTCTGCTGGGTACGAGGAAGTCTCTGGCGCCTTCGGGGGTGCTCTTGGCGAGCATAGGCGTTTCGATTTCCCAGAAGCCCAGCTTGTCGAAATACTCCCGCACCACCATAGTGACTTTATGGCGTGTTTTGAGCTTCTGCTGCATTTTGGGCCGGCGAAGGTCGAGATAACGACTGGTAAGACGCAGCTCTTCGGAAGTTTTTTCGGCGCTGTCCATTTCAAAAGGAGGTGTTTTCGAGACATTAAGAATTTCCAGCTTCTGGACGGCGACTTCAATTTCGCCGGTCGGCAATTTTGGATTCGCCATGCCTTCACTCCTCGGCCGAACAAGACCTTCGGCCGCTATCACCCACTCACAGCGGGCTGTCCTTGCCAGCTCATGAGCTTGAGGCTGGGCTTCAGGATTGAAAACCAACTGGGTCAGCCCTTCTCTGTCGCGCAGGTCGATGAATACCAGATTTCCATGGTCACGATACGAATGAACCCAACCTGCCAAAGTGGCCCTCGTGCCAGCATCGTCAAGACGAAGCTGGCCACAATGATGTGTTCTTTTGAACATTGTAAAGTCTTTCTAAAATTTCTCGTTCATGACTCGTAGCCCGATTTATAGTCGACGAGTTACTTGGGTATTAGGATAGCCTACAGAATCTCTCCCGTCAATAACGGCTTTTGATATTTGGCTGTTAATGGCAGTAAGTATCTATATAACAGTGTGTGTGGTTATGATAATGGCGCCTTTTCTCAAGCAGGTGCATGTACCTTATAAACCGTTTACAACTGAAGATGTGGGCCGGACGGACAGTAAAAAAGCGGCCTTATGCAATGGTGCATAAGGCCGCCAGTAAACAACAATAGCAAGAATAATCTTTACGCAATCCGGATTAGAAATCGCGTACGACTACTCCATCTTTGCCTACTGAGTACTGGTTTGAGCTTTGAACCTTCAGGTTATAAACCTTTCCGACGAAAGGCATTGCCCTGGTAACAACACTCTTAATAGTTACTGTGCCGTTTAATGATTTCAGCTCCATACCACTTTGCAGATTTTGGGCAGCTACCCATTGTCCGGAGTTCAGCATAAAGCAGTGTGCATCCACAACGCTGATGCTGTTTCCGTTTTCGAGTGTGATATCCCTGCATACCCAAGAACCCTGGTGCTCTTCAAGTTTTTCAACTTGCGAAGATGTTGCAAGACAAGCAACTTTACCAACTGTCTGGCCCGCGTTAATTTTCGAGATCTGAACGAGTGCTCCATTTACCCATACGGGCGTCTCAGCAAGGAAACATCCTCTGCCCTTGGGCGGCGGAGTGGCTCCACCGCTTGCTTCAGGATCGTCGTGCACAAGCATTGAATCCAATCTATTCATTGGCTCACTAACAGGGGCTATAGGTATGCCGCCTATTCGAATGTCCCCGCCGTCCCAGAATGTATAAATGTTGTCATCATTGATGCCACAGAATGACTGCCTTTCAAAATCAACATGGCCGTCCATAAACAATACGTTTTGTCCATCTTCCTGATGGGAAATGGAGTTTCCAACATTAATCTCTTCTTTACCACCATCAGGGTCGAATTGGGGTGGCCCGGCCATAGTCTTGGCTGTTGCAGCGGGAGAGTTGATCCACGGATTACGCTCAGCAGCCACCGCCATACCAGGTTCGCTTGATGTAGTCAAAGCGTACAGGGCATAAGGCATATGATAGGAATAGCTACAATGGTTTGTTGCGGGATCGCCTGGAAGACCGCCGAAATCCCAAAGCTCAATAAGCTCCAATTGACCTATGTCATAGTCCACGGGTTTAAATTCGTTGGTCCCGGAATCACCCTTGCAGATAAAGGACTTAGGTGTTACCTCGGCATACTTGACCAGAAGATAGAGGCTGGACGAAATTGTTGCTGAGCCGCCGCTGCCGTCTGTTCCCAGACCGTAGGCATTAATTCGGTTTGTGGCAGTCCAGTCAGGTATCTGGGCAGCCCAAGTACTGTTCCTGCCACCGGCCCGTGGAAACTCATCGTCGTAATCGTTGCTGTAGATCAGCATTGCCTTGCCGATACCGGACAGGTTCGTCCCGCAGACCATTCGAAAGGCAATCTGCCTTACCCTGGCCAGAGCAGGCATCAGAATGCCCATCAGCAAAGCTATGATCGCGATTACGACCAAAAGCTCGACCAATGTAAAACCTTTCTTTTTCCTCATGTTTTTCTCCTTTTCTTTACTCTTTTAAGATTCGCAAACCCGACCGTTTCTACGTACGTTTCGATTTACATTTTGATATATAAATGCTTACTGCCACATTAAACCGGACACTAAACACAGTTTTTTGCGAATCTCCTTTTATTTCATCTTTTCGCGTAAAACGGTCGGTACAACTTCGCTAAATTACTTTTTTACCAACAGGGTTTGTACACCTTACTTCACATACATCCGGCATAGCTGTCAACTCGAGATTATAAGCCAAACCGTAAAATGCCTTTTCAAGGCAGGTGGGCCTTATGATATGACTTTTCGACTAATATATGATGACGGTTTAAATTATGATAACAATTCTTTCCAAACCTACCTGCTTCAATTATAATCCTATCATAGGTCGGCTTTCTTGTCAAATAAATTTCAGTGAATTTTTCCTAAGTTTCTTGAAAATTTTCATAATTTGCTTAATATCCTTGTTTTTAGCTTGGAACTGTGGATATGGACACCAAAAAAACCTATGAAGATGTTAGTAAATTGCTAAAAAAGCACAATCAAAGCCATCTTTTAGCATTCTGGGACCAGTTAAGTACCGATAAAAAACAGGATTTGCTCACACAAATCCAGCGATTGGATCTCACAAAAGTAAATTATTGGGTGGCCAATTATATCAAAAAGACCGCCCACTTTACGATAAGCAGTGATTTGGCTCCTGCTTTATCCTACAGCACGTCTCCAACAAGCCCTGAACAGCAAAGTCAGTATACCAGAGCCGTCGAACTCGGAAGAGAGTTAATCAAGTCCGGCAAGGTCGCTGCTTTTGTCGTTGCAGGTGGCCAGGGAACAAGACTCGGGTTCGACGGTCCAAAAGGTGATTTTCCCATTAGTCCTGTAAAAAACAAAACATTGTTTCAACTATTTGCTGAGTATATTGCAGCAACCTCAAAAAAATACCAGTCTATTTGCCCCTGGTATATTATGACCAGCCCTTTCAATCATGCCCAGACAATAGAGATTTTTCGTTCCAATAACTATTACGGACTGGGTGA
>CAZJIR010000019.1:0-16894 GCA_964546095.1 uncultured Pirellulales bacterium | reverse complement strand
CCATGACCTCGTCCTTACCAAGGACGCGCTCTACCACTGAGCTACAGCAGCAAAATCCGACTCACCGACCACCGATACCGCGGTGGATCGGAAAAAAACAACACTATACCCGACTGAAAAGCCTAAAAAATACGACAATTCCCCTTTATTCCTGCTCATCTTATATATACTGATAGCGCAGGAATCCATTAATTTATAAACAGCCTATTTATGTAAATTACGTAATCTATCGAAATAATCCCAAGAGAGCAAACACAAAAAGCAAAAAAAAGTGAAAAAATTTGAAAAATTTTTCATTTTTTCTTTTCAAAGACCATAAATCTCGCCAAAGCAGCCAAAGTCCCACCTTGGACCGCGTCACCGTTGGATGTTAAGCCAAATAACTACACTGTTGGATAAATCCACGGCTTTCGATATTCACGAGCCAGCAGCTTATTTGCTTCGGGGTCGCCTACGATTACTTCCTTTTCGCCATCCCATTCGACGCTTCGCCCAAGCTTTAAGGAAAGCATACCCAGTAAACTCATATTAGTTGAGCGGTGGATTATCTCTATGTCACAAAGTGGGCGCGAGCGTTTCTTGATGGCATCGAGGAAGTCGGCCCACAACTCTTTGATGTTCTGCTCGTTTGGCGCGTTTAGTTTGGGCTCTTCATGTATAACATCCTGTCTTCTCCTGGCAGGATAAAAAGTCCAGCCCTGCTGCCAGCCCATATGAAAAATGCCTTCGGTGCCATAGAAGTAACAGCCAACGTTCTCACCTTTATCAGTATTATTCCCAGCGAACTGGCGATGCTCCCAGACAGCCGTGAAGTTCTCGAATTCATAACTAGTGACCTGGTGGTCGGGCGCATCGGTAGTTTGGCCCCTTTCATCATTAATTGGGGGACCCTTTATGACACGACCACCCGAAGAAAATATCCGCTTAGGATATTTCTCTTCAGTCCACCAAAGGATTTGGTCCACCCAGTGTACGCCCCAGTCTCCCAATGTGCCGTTGGCATAATCGAGGAACTGGCGAAAGCCCCTCGGGTGGATTCGCCTGTTATACGGGCGCAATGGTCCGGGCCCGCACCACATATTCCAGTCCAGTCCCTCTGGAGGCTCCTCATTGGGAGTTGGTCTCTCCGGGCCCCCTCCCGGGTAGTGAACAAAGGCCCTTATCATACCAATTTTACCGGCCCGGCCTTCCCTAAGAAATTTCATTCCGGAGACATTATGAGGTGATATTCTCCGATGCGTACCGACTTGGACAACCCGGCCCGCCGCTCGCGCTGCATTTACCATAGCCCTGCCTTCTTTAATCGTATGGCCGATGGGTTTTTCCACGTACACATCGGCTCCTGCTTTTACCGCGGCAATGGTAATCAACGGATGCCAGTGGTCGGGCGTAGCCACGATAGCTATATCCGGCTTCTCACTCTCCAAAAGTTCACGATAGTCCTGATACTTTTTAGGTTTTTCACCGCTGAGTTTTTCTATTTCTTCAACAGCAGGATTCAGCAGATTGAGGTCGACATCACACATAGCAACAATCCTGCACTGGCCTGATTGCACAGCAACTCGAGCGATGTTCATACCCCACCAGCCGCTTCCGATAAGAGCTATACGATACTTCCTATCGGTTTGAGCCCGGAGTATTGCCGGGACAGCAATGGTCAGACCTGAGGCTAACGAACCTTTGAGAAAAATGCGACGATTAACAGACATGATAATATCTCCTCGTTTTTAGAAAGCTATAAAATCAAGTTTTTGATGAATCTGGACAACTTTATAAGACAGCCAACTCTTGCATTAAATTTAACAGCCTACTGCTACAGGTCAAGTAAAAAAAACAAACGTCCGCGTATCCTATATGTTAAAATTTCCAGGTTGCCATAGCTGAATATGTTTGATATAATCACTCCCCTCTGAAAAGTACATAAAAACGTCGACTTTACGTCAAGAAAGGCAGGGAACAAAGTGAAAAGCACAAAGACTCCCAAATCAAACATAATAACTCGTCGGCAGTTTCTAAAAAGCTCAGCCGCTGTAGCAGGTATGGCCTGGGTGGCCCCAGCGGTAGTACCGTCCTCAGTATTCGGTGCCGAAGCACCGAGCAACCGCATAACAGTCGGCTGCATCGGGGTCGGACGTATGGGACTTGGTGATATGCGGGAAATACTGGGATTCAAACAAGCCCACATTGTTGCCGTGTGTGATGTTGACTCCCACAGAGTTGAACACGCTAAACAGCTTGTTGAAAAACACTACAGCAGTCAAAGTGGAAACGGTGACTATAAAGGTTGCGCGACATACAAAGATTTCAGAGAGTTAATTGCACGGGAGGATATCGATGCGGTTTCAATCGTCACACCCGACCACTGGCATGCTCTGCCCGCACTTGCTGCGGTCAGAGCCGGAAAAGATATTTTTTTACAAAAACCGCTGGGTCTAACTATAGAAGAAGGTCGCATACTAAGTGACACCGTCCGTCGCTACGGTGTAATATTTCAAATTGGAAGTCAACAGCGCTCCGAATCAAGATTCCGTTTTGCCTGTGAGCTGGTTCGCAACAAGCGCATCGGAGAGCTGCATACCGTTAAAGTCGGCTTTGGTATAGACCCATCTACAACTCCCCATGACCCAATGCCTGTTCCGGACTGGCTTGATTATGATATGTGGCTGGGGCCTGCCCCCTGGGCGGCTTATACCGAGAAGCGCGTCCATCCTCAAACCGGATATGACCGGCCGGGCTGGCTGCGCATCCAGGATTATGGCGCCGGTATGATTACAGGATGGGGCAGCCACCATAACGACATCGCCCAGTGGGGAATGGGTACTGAATACACAGGCCCTGTTGAGATTGAAGGCCGGGCAGATTATCCACAAGATGGACTATGGGATGTACACGGTGTGTTCCATATCGAGTATAAATATGCAAATGGCGTGAAAGTTATTTGCGCCCATAATAAAGAGAACAAACAAGGCGTTCTTTTCGAGGGCACAAGAGGGTGGGTTTATGTCAAGCGGGGATTCATTGATGCTGAGCCAAAATCATTACTGAAATCGACTATAGGCCCAAATGAAATCAATCTCCATAAAAGCAATAATCACAAAGAAAATTTCTTCGAGTGTATCAAATCGAGAGCGGAAACTATAGCTCCTGTTGAAATCGCACACCGTTCATGCAGTGTTTGCTTGCTGGGTGATATTGCCATGAAGACGGGCCGAAAGTTGCGATGGGACCCCAAACAGGAACGATTTACTAACGATGAACAGGCGAATCGAATGCTCTCCAAACCGATGCGAAGTCCATGGCATCTGTAGAATTGCTTATTAAACCATTTAGCTCATTCGGTAAGACCAAAATTAATGAGCACAATTAATTTCCAGAAAGAGACATAGATGAACCACTCGATAAGATTCGTTGGAGCTTTATTCCTTATAGCGATTAGTGCCTGTTCTTTGACGCCTGCAGAACTCACCACTGAATCCCAAACAGTAACGGCAAAGCTCGAAAAGGGTCATATTGCAGTTACCATAGATGGCAAACCGTTCACCTGCTACAAGTTCGAAGCATCTCAGAAGTATCCGTATTTCTGGCCGGTGAATGGACCGGTATCGGGCAAGTCTATTACTACTGAAACTTCAGAGCCTTATCCTCACCATCATTCTTTGTTCTTCGGCTGCGACCGTGTCAACGGCGGCAACTACTGGCAGGAAAGTAATGAACACGGCCAGATTGTCTCACAAAGCCCGAAGCTCGTAAAAACATCGGGCAGCCAAGTCGTCTTTACAGATACATGCTTTTGGCAAAAACCGGGCGAAGAACCGGTCATTTTTGACAAACGGCACATTACTATCACCGCGCCGAACAAAAACATTCGACTCATCGACTTCGAAATTAGCCTAAAACCACTGACGGATATCCGCATCCTCAAAACGAACCACGCTTTATTTTCGGCGCGTGTCGTACCAGAATTGAGTGTCCAATCCGGCGGCACGCTCATCAATGCCGAGAGCAAGACAAGCGAGAAAGGCACCTGGGGTGTTACCTCCCCCTGGTGTGACTATTCCGGCACACGTGACGGGACTACAGAAGGCATTGCAATTTTACAGCATCCGAAAAATCGCTGGTTCCCGAGCAAATGGTTTACTCGCGATTATGGCTTCTTCTCACCCACACCGATGAACTGGCTCGAAGGCGACCATCTCGACCTGCCTAAGGGTCAAACACTTACCCTGCGCTACCGTGTTGTCGTCCATACAGGCGATGTTAAAACGGCGGAAATACAAAAGATATTCAGTGAGTACAAACAGTCCGTCAAAAATTCTCAAGCACAAAAAATCCACACGGAGATTCTACAACGCAGAATCCTTTCGAAAACATACCGGTAGATTTCTGTTTCAAATCCCAAAACTCATATTCGCAGATGTTGTATATTGTATATGAACTGATAAAATATGCATTTATCCATTTTGCTCGCGGCAAAAGTATGGCAACCGGCAGAAGTCACGTAGAACAATGCAAAAGAATATTAGAAGAGCTTGAGTGAAATTGTCTGATTATTTAAAGACTATGGACCCGGTAATTACCATCTCAGCACTTGGTGATAATTATATCTACCTGTATCGATATAACCAGAGTGACGCATTTGTGGTTGACCCCGGAGAAAGTTCTTCCGTATTCAGTACTCTAAAAAAACACAAATTGAACCTTACCAACATTCTTCTTACACACTATCACTGGGACCATACAGGAGGAACCGCAGAACTAAAGAAAAAAACTTCCTGTAAGGTCATCGGTCCCAACAGGCAAAGAATACCAGGCGTTGATTGTCTCGCCGAAGATGGGCAGATATTGGAGATTGGCAATTTAAAGATACAGGTCATCGCTACGCCGGGACATACTCGCACGTCGGTGTGCTATTACATTCCGCCGTCGAACGAAAAAGAAAATGGTATTCTCTGGACAGGAGACACATTGTTCGTTGGAGGCTGCGGCAGATTGTTTGAATGCGATGCATCCTCGATGTGGGACTCACTTTTAAAGCTGGCATCTTTACCTGATGATACACTCGTTTATTGTGGGCATGATTATACGTTGGAAAATTACGAATTCGCCCTGAGTATTGAGCCGGGTAACCAAACCATCCAAAAATGCCTGAACGAACTCAAGCGAGCACAAAAAGCAGGCAAACCAACCGTGTCTTCTACAATATTGCGGGAAAGAGAAACAAATCCCTTTTTACGAGCCGATAGTGCTGAGCTAAGGGCTGCACTGAATATGCCCCAGGCCCCGGCGGCAGATGTCTTTGCAGAGCTTCGACGGCGTAAAGATATATTTTAATGATGGGCGTTAATAATTCGAGAATCTCTGCTACAAACAAATACAATCTACAATGCTTCTACTTAAATCTGATGAGAGATTTTAAGATAGCAAAGGGATTAATGTTATGCGTGCCAAATATGATATCGGTTTCGAAGAAGCATTTTCAAAAATGTTAGAACAACTGAAACCGCTGGCTCCTGTTAGCCTCCCCGTTGAACAGGTCTCAGGATTAACGGCAGCCGAAGACTGTATCGCCATCGTGGACTGCCCTTCCGCTCAGACATCTTTGAAAGATGGCTACGCCGTGTCTTCCGCAGACTTGAAAAATACCTCAGAAGACCAACCTGCTAAACTGAAGGTATTGGGCCAGATGGTCGCAGGAGGCCACGCAGACCTGACCGTAGAATCAGGAACAGCCATCAAAGTTCTAACCGGCTCAAGAATACCCCACGGCGCCGACGTAGTTGTTCCGGATGAGTTCACACGAAAACAAAACGGCTGGGTATTATGTCACCAGGATGACAACCTGAAAAGAAATATATTAGAGCAAGGACACGACGTAAAAAAGGGCGAACTAATCGCCGGCCGTGGTGAAATTTTAACACCTGCCAGGATCGGCTTACTGGCTGCCGGAGGACTTAGTACCGTTCATGTCAACAGGTTACCTCGAATAGGCATCATTGCCATCGGGGATGAGGTAGTTGCTCCCGGCAAGCCGCTCAAACAAGGCCAGCTCTACGCAAGTAATTCGGTAACGTTGCTTTCGTGGCTTCGACATTTCAGGATGGAAGCGGAAATTGCAATAGTTCCGGACCAAAGAGAAAAACTTTGCAACACTATACAGAATACGCTGGAACACAACGATGTTATTATGACCAGTGGCGGCGCATGGAAAAGTGACCGGGATTTGACCGTAAAAACATTTACTGAGATGGGCGGAAAAACTATCTTCCACCGCATCAGAATGGGTCCCGGCAAAGCGGTGGCAATGATTACGTTGAATGACAAAACCGTGTTCTGTCTTCCCGGCGGTCCTCCATCCAACGAGATGGCCTTCCTGCAAATCGCTTTACCCGGTCTATTTCATCTGGCAGGCAGGCCGCCCACCCCTTTCGAGTACAAAACGGCAACATTAACCACAACAGTAAAAAGCGATAAAGACTGGACGCAGTTTATTTATGCAAAACTCGTGGAAAACGATGGTAAGTTATTCGTCAGTCCACTTAAGATGAACAGCCGCATTCAAACCCAGGCAAATGCAAATGCGCTGATTAAAATTCCTGAAGGTCTGGAGTGTCTCGAAGAAAACAGGCAGATTCAGGTTCAGGTTTTGTTTGACAACATATATTCCCCACGAGTCACTTCGTAGATTACACAAGTCCTTTAATATAATGGACGGAATCAATTGGGTTTTATCTCTCCAAAGCGGGCAACTAAGATTATCAACAAATTATCAGTTATGAACAGGCATTTTAAGGATGACCGGCATCGATACCCACAGAGGCTATCTGGATTTGTCCTTTTCCTAAAAGAGTGCCTGTAGCCTGGGCCAGGTATATCTGAGCAACTTCATAATCCGTGAAGGCACGTATTCTACCGAGTTGTGCATCCGCCAGTCGGGTAGCAGAGTACAGAACGTCCGTACTTGTGCGGATACCAAGTTGAAATTGAGATTGCTCGACCCTGTAGTCCCTGTATGCAGCGGTCACACCTTGTTCCGCAGCAAGGATACGGCGCCAGTTCCCGCGTAATTCATTGACTGCATTATACACCTCTTGTCGAATGAGCTGTTGTCGTCTGTTGCGCCTTGCCTGGTCCTGTATCTTTGAAAGCTGAGCCTGTTGGAGGCGAGCTTTGGCAACGCGGTTGCCCAAAGGGATGGCAACGGACAGGCCGACCGAATGGCTGTCAAACGGGTTATCTGTAAGGTCTCCCAAAGCACCACCGATAGTATTCTCCTGCGCTTGGGCAGCGTAGGTGTAATTCAGTGCCAGGTCGGGCAGGGTATTGTTATGTGCCAGTTCAACATTGAGGTCATCAATAGTCAATTGTAGTTCCAGTTCAAGCATTTCCATTCGGTTAGACAAGGCTTGCTCGGTAAGTTGCTTTTCGTCCAGGTCCAGCCCCAGTGGATTTGGCTCTGTCTGTGTCACAATATCCACAACAGTCTCTAACGGTATATCATCACGATTCATGATACGTTGAATATCCCGCGCGCGGCTCTGCACCAAAGTTTCGGCATTAATCACAGCTTCGAGACGACTGGATAAACCTGCTTCCGCCCTTACGATTTCGATTTTTGCAGCCGAACCTGCAGCAACTTTCTTTTTAGCGTGACTAAGTTGGTCCTGTGCCAGTTTGTACTGCTCCCTGCGAACATCGAGTTCTTTACGAGCTGAATACAGACGCCAATACGCAATGTCAGCGCTGGCAAGTAAATAAATGGCTACAAGTTTGGTTCTGGCGTTGATGATATTTCTTTCATGACCGGCAATGCGAATCGACTGTGTATTTATGCGCGTGCCGGCCCCACGGAGTAAGGATTGTATAACAGAGACGCTGGCGGCTGCATCCGCAACACCGCCGGAGGACATATCATCGCCAAAAGGCAGGCCTACTTCGATAAACCCACCGGTTGGTAGTGGCTTTTCAATACTTAATTCATAATCCTGGGCTTTAGTAATAGCAGTTGCAGTCTTACTTCGCTGAGTACCTGCTGAACCGAAGAAAACTGATTCGAACTTGGCTCGCTCTTCGTCCAGTGCGGTCTGGGCGATAGAAGGAGCCACGAGTTCAACCTTCAGGTCAAGATTATTGGCTAAAGCGGCCTCTCGAACTTGTTCCAGGCTTAAAGTTATTGTTCGTTGAGGTTCATTGGAATCTGTAACCTGTTGAGTGATTTGTTCGGTTGCTTGCTCGACTGTTACAGGCGGCGATGTCGAATGTTCCGAAAGTTGCACGGTATCAATCTTATCGAGTCCCATTATAATGGCCTTGTTGTTTGTTTCCTCTTCAATGTGCGAAGTTGAACACCCCGTTAAGACAATAAGGATAATCGACACTAAAATTGTTTGATGGCGCACTAACCACATACTATTTTGCTCTTTTGTTCTATTTTTTCTCATAAAAACTCTCTCATTCATATCTTAATGCCTCCATCGGGTCAATCCGGGCTGCGCGTCTTGCAGGAATATAGCAAGCCAGAAGTCCTGTCACGGCCAGCACAACCGCAACGCCAGTAAGTGTCACCGGGTCCACGGGGCTTATCTGGTATAGTAAGCTTGATAATACCCGGCTCAGACCTAAAGTGAAGGCCAGACCTATACCGAGGCCAACCCCTATCAGTTTGAGTCCCCATTGTATGACCATGCTGAGTAGATCATGTGACTGTGCGCCGAGAGCCAGGCGAATTCCCATTTCGTGGGTACATTGGTCGACAGAGTAGGCTATAACGCCATAGATGCCCAGCATCGCCAACAATAGAGCCACTCCGGCGAACAAACCAATGAGCAAGGCATTAAAACGCCAGGGTGCCAAAGTGCCTGATAAACGCTGTTGCATGGTAGCAATGTCTGTGACCGGCAAATCCTTGTCCATGCGGTTTACCTGTTCACGCACGACGTCCACTACAGCCAACGGGTCACGCTGCGTGCGTACCGCCAGAAACATGGTGCTCCAAGTTTCACCATTCCCCAAAAGGGGTGTGTAGACCAGATAATGTTCGTGCATATTGTCCGTAGGGTCTGTGGCAAAGGACTGATCCAGACTCCGAAATCGCACATTGCCAATGACGCCCACAATGGTTGCTTTGGGGATGGTGATATGGGCAGGCACCATGTTCGCCGGTAGACCTAACGAGATGGTCTTGCCAATTGGGTCCTCATTTTGGAAAAAACGCTGGGCAAGGTTCTCATTGATGATAGCTACATTGGGTTGGTCTACGCTGTCATGCTCATTAAAGAACCGTCCCCTGCGCAGGGCATAACCCATGGCCTGGAAATAATCTCCACTCACCTGACGGTACAGTCCACGTGGGACATCTCTTAACTCGGTAGCCGTTGTGCGGCCTTCGAAACTGAAGAACTTGACACATGTCCCCCAGCCGGTCAAAGGTACACTCATACTCGCTCCGGCGTAGCGTACCTCGGGCACTTCTTTGATACGCTGGAGCAATTGGCGGTAGAAAGAAGCCTGGGCCGCTCCTTCAGGATATTTCGACTCTGGCAACTTAATCATCATTGTCAGGATGTTCTCGGATTCATATCCGGGATCCACTGCCCTGAGACGCAGGAAACTCTGCATCAGCAGTCCGGCCGCGACTAGCAGAACCACGGCCAGGGCAGTCTCAGTGATAACCAGGGCTGCACGCAAACGCTGGGCCGCGCGCCCGGTGGTTGCGCCCCGAGCGCCCGCCTTGAGGGTTTGGCTGATTTCGAGTCGTCTGGTCTGTAAAATAGGTGCAAGACCGCTGGTTACCCCAGCGAACAGAGACGCGACCAAAGTAAAGAAAGCGACGCGTCCGTCAAGACTCACTTCACCCAGTCTGGGCAGGTCAGAAGGACAAAGGGCAACCAGGAACTCTATGCCCCAATAAGCCAGAAATAAACCACCCATGCCTCCGAGTAGACTAAGCAGGAGAGCTTCGATCAATAATTGAGACAGGATTCGCCCCCTGGTTGCACCCAGTGCGGACCTGAGGGCTATTTCTCTTTCCCGTGCGTGCACACGTGTGAGAAGCAGATTCCCCACATTGACACAAGCAATCAGTAGCACCATGCCCACAGCACCCAGCAGCACAGTAAGTACTGTGCGAACTTCACCGATGACCTCTTGCTGGAGTGGAGCAATCGCAATCCCTGTACCCTTGTTGTTTATATACTTTTTTGCCAGGCCTTGAGCGATCGCATCCATATTTGCCTGCGCTTGGATCGCATTGACATTAGTTTTGAAACGCGCGATAACCTCTAAGAAATTTTCATTACGCGTGGCTTCATGAGCACCCGGGGCAAAGGACAACGGTATCCACAACTGAGCCACTGATCCGGGTCCCTGGAAACCTTTTGGCATCACGCCCACGATCGTATATTCATTCTCGTCGAGGGTGATAGTACGGCCCAGAACACTAGCATCCATACCAAATCGACGTTGCCACAATCCATGGCTCAGAATCACGACACGATGGTTGCCAAACGCTTCTTCCTGTGCGGAAAAATCCCTTCCCGCACAAGGCAGGGATCGCAATACCGAAAAGAAATTATGGGTCACCCGTGCACCGAATATACGTTCCGGTACGCGATCACCAGTGAGATTAAAGAAATCCTCTGCATAGGCACACATGTCACTGAAGACACCATTCTGTGATTGCCACTCCCGAAAGTCAGGCATATTCGTGGGAGACCGTTTATCTTCATCCGTGGACCAGATCTTTGCCAGTCGTTCTGACTCAGGATAGGGAAGTGACCTCAGCAATACCGCATTAACCACACTGAAGACAGCCGTATTGGCACCAATGCCCAGGGCCAAAATAACAACGATCACACATGTAAATTTAAGCTTTCTCCGGAATTGCCGGAAAGCATATTTAATGTCGTTAATTAAAGTACTCATTTATAGTTCCTTCCGTACACTGTCTTCTGTATTCTGTTTTTTGTCTCACTCATACCTCAGCGCTTCCATTGGATCTGTCTTCGCTGCGCGTCGTGCTGGTATCCAGGCCGCCAGAACTGCTACACTGAGCAGTAAGATAACGGAGCCGACAATGGTCACTGGGTCGTGTGGTTTGATTCCGAACAAGGTACTGCGTATTAATCGGGACATGGCCAAAGCAACGGGCAAACCGATTGCAATACCGAGAACTGCGAGTATCAAGGCTTCACGAAGGATAGGCCATGCCACATCTTGAGGACGGGCACCAAGAGCTAAACGAATCCCCACCTCTGAGGTTCGTCGTGCCACGTTATAGGCCATTAAGCCATAAAGGCCTATGCAAGAAAGCACTATGGCAAGCAAAGTCAAAGACCCGCAAAGTATCGTGAATAGTTGTTCTTCCCTGATTAAGTTCTTTATCACCTGCTGCTGAGTGTCGATATTCTCCATAGGAATGTCGCGGTCAATACTTGTCAAGAGCTTTCGAACTGCAGGTACCAGCGACATCGCCGGAAGCGCACTGCGTACCTCAAAGGTCATGCGCCCTGACGGATGTTGCCGATGCGACAAGTACATAGTTGGTGGTATGTCCTGGCGTAAATGAGTGTAATAAACATCACGGCATAAGCCAATAATCTGATATTCGGTCCGTACAATCTTGAAGGATTGACCCAGCGCCTCTGAATCCGGAAAAAAGGAACGGGCGAAGGTTTCGTTGACGATAGCTGTGCGCACGGCGCCTTGCGTATCTGAGGCATTAAAATTTCTTCCACACAGTAGTGGTATCCCCATAGTCTCGAAGAAACTATCGCTGACAGTAAGTCGGTGGGCACCTAAAGGTCTGTCAGATAAATCATTCCGCCCGGGTATGGAAATACTGCTGCCCTGCATGCCTCCACTGAGAAGCCCCATACTGGAGAATGCCACTGAACGGCTTCCCGGAATGCCTGCAATGGTCTCAGAGGCATTGTTGTAATAGGATATACGGTCCTGTTCATCGTAACCGGCATTTCCCGGATTAAGTCCGAACAACAGCAGATTCTCTACGTCAAAGCCCGGGTCCACTCCGCGCAGGTTGACAAGGGTTTGGATTAACAGCCCTGTACCAAAAACCAGCAGCATAGATAAACCTACCTGGGTGGCTACTAAAATCTTTCCTAAGCGCAAGCGAGGTGCCGCTTGTGTGCTACTTTCTTTGAGACCTGCCGAGGGATTAACACGTCCGGAATGCCAGGCAGGGATCAGGCCACATAAAATAGTAGTGACACCAGCTATGGCAATGGTGAATGCCAGGACACGGGCATCTATGTTAACAATAACATTAGGGCCTTCTTCTATTCCGGCAAGGAAATTAACCAACGCCATCTTAATCCACATTGCAATCATGAGCCCGAGACAGGCTCCAGCCAAAGATAAGACAAGACTCTCGGTGAGTGACTGACGCATTAATCGCCAGCGCCCGGCGCCCATCGCGGCACGTACTGTCATCTCATGCTTTCGTGCAGCTCCCTGAGCCAGCAATAAGCTCGCCAAGTTCGCACAGGCTATGAGCAGTATAAGACCAACCACTGCCTGTAATGCCCATAGCGGCTGAGCTGCGCTTTGATTTCCAAGTCCGCGTTTAGCGTCTAACAACATTACACGCGTCTCCTCCATCTTGTCACGGGTCGTTTCCATAAATTGGTCAAAAAGTAAATTAAGTGAAGCTTCGGCCTGTGTTTGGCTGATTTCGGGTGTTCGCCTGGCCATAATCTGCAGCCACCAATGATGCGTCGATGTCAGGGAAGCGTAGGGAAAGAGCTGTGGTTGAGCAGCAACAGGTACATAGAAGTCGGCCGGATCACCTGAGGTAGGCCCGACATGGCTACGTGGCAGTACACCGATGATTGTAAAGCTGTTCTTGTTAAAGGTTACCGCGCGGCCAATGACATCAGGATCGAGCCCAAAGTACTTCTCCCATGCCCGATATGTGATAACAGTCACCGGCTCAGCTTCAGGCCGGTCATCTTCCGGTAAAATAGTGCGCCCAATCAGGGTCTTTGCGCCGTAACCGGCAAAATAATTGCCGGTTACCATAAGCCCATTGGCTGTTGATGCTCCGATGGGTGTGACGGTTGTTATATTGTAGAGTATTGAAAAGGCGAATATATCCGAAAATCCCTCGGCATTATCACGAAATATTTCATAAGCGGGATAGGGAAATGTCTCAGAGCCGTCACCACCGGAACGAAAAGATGTATTTTGAACCTGAGCTTCATAGGTAATAGCACGCAGTTCATGGGCATTGGGCACAGGCAGTGAACGCAACAGCACAGCATTGAGCAAACTAAAGATAGCTGTGTTCGCGCCAATGCCAAAGGCCAAAGACAAAACTGCCACGGCGGTAAAAACAGGTTTCTTTCGCAGTATACGAAAAGCGTATTTAATATCATGCCAGAATGTACTCATTTTCTTCCTTTACTCTTCATTTAATATTCATAATTCTAAATTCTTTATTCATACCTCAGCGCCTCCATAGGATCAATTTTTGCCGCACGCCGGGCAGGGATCCAAGCTGCTAAGACTACTACGGTAATCAGTAAGACAACTGCACCTGTCAGGGTGGCGGAATCATAGGGCTCAATACCAAAGAGATAATTCCTGACTATTCTTACGGTGGCAAAGACGGCTGGGACGGCAATCACTATGCCAGCCGCTGCCATGAATAGGGCACCGCGAAGAACCGGCCAGGCGACGTTTAGTTGTGTGGCACCAAGGGCCATACGAATGCCAATTTCACCGGTTCGCCGTTCTACACTGTAGGCCATCACACCATAAAGTCCAATACAGGCCAGCAGTACGGCCGATAGAGCCAGTACCATTGCTAACGAAGCAAAACAACGCTCTTGGGCAATGGATTCGTCTAGTTGGATGGTTTGGGTTTTAATACTCGACAAGGGAATGGTAGGATCGATCGAGGCCAAGGTTTTACGCACAGCCGGAATCAGGGATTGGGGATCCATTGCGGTACGTACCTTATAAGAACTGCCAACACCACTTGGCATTAAAATAATGGGTTCTGATGGTTTTTTAATATTGTAGGATCGGATGTCTCCGCATACGCCAATTATTCGGCACTCTTTTTTGTCGGAGTAAACGCGGATAATTTTGTCAATCGGATTATTATCAGGAAAGGCCGACTTGACAAGCGATTGATTGACAATCACAACCTTCTGCGGAGTCTCGAAGTCGCTGGCGTTGAAATCACGTCCCATGACAAGCGGAATGCCCATAGTCGTTAGGAACGATTGGTCCACATCCATTATCTTGCTGGAGAACCTATTGGAACTATGAGGTAAATAATATCTCGTGCTGTTATAGTCATTTGCCAGTAAAATATGGTTCGAACGTCCTACTGCCTCGACGCCGGGTAATGAACGCAGGGATGTGGAAAACTGTTTATGAAACTCTTTTTCCCGCTTTTCCCTGTAACCAGCCGCATATGTATTCACTTGAAATACCAACAGATTCCTAGTATTAAAACCGGGATTTACCTTGTAGAGATTTATAAGAGTCCGAGCGAACAATCCAGCCCCCATCAACAAGACCAGTGACAACCCGATCTGCACAGATACCAAAAATTTTCCTAATCTCAAACGGGGAACACCAAGGCAAGATCTGTCCTTGAGAACAGAAACAGAACTGCTGCGCGTGGAGCGAAACGCCGGCAACAGACCGGCCAGCAAGGCAGTGACCAGAGAAACAGCCAGTGTAAAAGCCAAAACCCGGCTGTCATTGTGTAAGTCAAGAATCGTTCCAGGTGGCAAAAGAAGATGGGACAAGGCGGTCTTGCCCAAAGAAGCCAGCACCAGGCTCAACACGGCACCTGCCAAAACAACCAGCACGCATTCCGTGAGCAACTGCCGAATCAGCAGCCAGCGTCCGGCCCCGAGTGCCGCACGCACCGTCAGTTCGTGTTGACGTTGGGTGCCCCGCGTCAACAGGAGTCCCGCCAGATTGACACAGGTCACTATCAGCACAATCCCGGCTAATCCCAATAGCACATGCAGGGACTTAATCAGATCTTTTTTCGATGCCAGCAGACCGCAGCTTGTATCTTTCATGATAATACGGAACCTCTTCTGAGGCTCTCTCGAGCGGGTATGTTCTGCTGTCCGAGCAAACAACGTCTCCAATGAGGTCTGGACCTGAGACTCTTGAGCATCTGGTGCCAGTCTGGCCATGACCGAAATCCACCAGTCTGGGTTTTCCTCTGCTGGCAAGCCTTTGATCTGGGGAAGGGTAGACATGGGAACATAAAAGTCTTTCCTTTCACCAGGCACCATCCCCTTGAAGCCTTGAGGAAGCACACCAATAATCGTGAAGCTGTGTGTGTTTAGCGTTACGGTCTGTCCGATGGCCTGAGGATCACAGGCAAAGTAACGTTGCCAGGCTGCATATGTAATTACAGTCACCGGTTCTGCATCAGGCCTATCATGGTCTGGGGTAATCGTTTGACCCATTAAGGCGTTTAATCCCAAACCTCGAAAGAAATTCCCCGAGACGATTGAGGCGTCGACAGCGTCGGCCCGACCACGGGCGAAAATCGATAGTTTATGAGACCCACTATCTAGGAACGCAAAGACCTCTGACAATCCCTCGCCATGGTCGCGAAAATCCAGATACGCTTGGTAGGGAAAGATATTCTCTCTATCTAAACTAGTCCACTGCGTTGACGGGGTAAGATTGCCTTTCCACGTGATGCTACGCAACGCCTGCGGATTCCCTACAGGCAACTGGCGCAGCATCATTGCATTCAGTACACTGAATATTGCTGTATTCGCGCCCACACCCAGACCCACGATCAGAATCACCACAACCGTGAAGCCGGGATTTTTTCGCAGTTGCCGAACGGCGTATTTGATGTCGTTGATTAAAGTGCTCATTTATAATTCCTTCTGTTTTTTGTCTCACTCATACCTCAACGCCTCCATCGGGTCAATCTTCGCTGCCCGACGTGCTGGGATGCTTGTTGCCAATATAAGTGCTAATAGTAAACCAATGTATTTTAAGTGTGTTCTTATTTTCATTTCCCTTCGTTTTCATTTCGCTGTTTGAGATGCAGTGCCAGTGGGTATCTGTCACTTCTGTGTTCAATCCCGGAGGTAATGAAAGCGCTCGCCCAGAGCTATTCCCCCGTCCGGGTATTCAACCGGAACATTACGCGCCTTCAGGACTTCGATGCACTTTTTGTGTTCTTCATACACAAGGTCATCGCCGATTAAATAGATAGCCTTTGGCTCAAGCTGATCGACCAGGTAAAGGTATTGCTTATAGTCAATATAACCTAAATGATGAAACCCGATGGGTAGGATTGCAAAGTCGATAGGCCCAAAGGGTTTCAGAAAGTCAATCTCTCGGCGATAATTTTCTGTTTGTGAAGCCCTGCCATTAGACCTATGGAGTCCAGCGTGAAAAACCTTTACCCCATCAACTTCGACAAGATAACCCAAATTTCCTCTACTACTTAGTGTGCTGGGACTTGTCTGAATTGTATGTACCCGCATACCGCCCACCGAAAAACTCTCGTGGGCTGTAGCAAGACGATAGTCCGGAATGTTACCACTGTTCTCATTTTCATCAGTCGGCTTGAAGCTGAGCACGAAATCGGCGCCTGGCAATCGTTTTGCAAGCTCGCTAACGGTCGGATTATATGGATGAGGCTCTTTTCTGGTGAGCAGTATCGTGATTTTTTGACCTGCCAGCTCATTCGGGTTGATGTGCCCGTTGGCCAGACCTGCTTCCGGTGAATTATCAATTTTATACGGATCGAAAATAAGCAGGTTATTCTTCGTCTTCACGGCGTAGCCTGTGCCCGGGGCCATGCCGCCCAAGTACCATAGGTAGGCCTCGCCCTCCCTGAGCGTTTCGGTGAGTTGACGTGCTTTACCGTAGT
>CAZJIR010000018.1:0-17284 GCA_964546095.1 uncultured Pirellulales bacterium | reverse complement strand
CTTTGGGGGGATAAGTTTACGCCTGCTTCAAGCAGGGGCGAAAGGTTGCAAGATGGGGCTTTAACTAAGATTAGTATTAAGAATCATAACTTGAGGAAATCAAAAAATGAACAGTTTAGAAAAATATCATGAAAATAACCAAGTGATTGAGCAAAAGGTTGTTAGTTTTGAAAGATCGCCCGTGTTTGATAGCGAAGGCACATCCGATTTAGTTAAAGGTATACTGCGACGCTGGTATATTGTGTTGCTGGTATCCTTTGTTATGTGTGCAATTGGAATCCCTGCAATATGGTTCCTGATTGATCCTCTGTACACTGTAACTGGCGCGATAAGAGTCGCTCCCATTCTCGAAAATATCGTGACCGGTGAAGCAGACAGTGGAGGGATATCAAAGTATGAAAACTTTATACAAACTGAGGCCGCACTAATCACCAGCAGCCAGGTTGTACAGAGAGTAGCGGATGATCTATTAGACAAAAACCTTTCATTTTTTAAAGAACCGCCAACACCCCTTGCCACAAAGTTAAGCCAGAAGCTAAAAAACGTAAAAATAAATCCTGAGCCTGCAACAATATTAAAACGTGCAATATCTGATGGAATTATTACTGTTGCTCCTGGTCGTCGTAGTGAGTTAATACAAATAACTATGGAAAGTCTTAATCCGGCGGAAGCAAAGCAGATTGTTGACGCTTTTATTAGAGCTTATATGGCTGTCGAAGTTTCCAGCTCAACTCAAGACCAGAACCGCAAACTTCAGGTCCTAGAAGCCGAGCAAATTGTATTGGCCGAAAAATTGAAAAGCCACCGAGAAAAAATTCGTCAAGTGGCGCAAGAATATGGAACTACAACTCTAATCGACCGCCAGGATATTATGCTGCAGCGTGTTTCAATGCTGTTATCTGAACTCGCCAAGGTAGAGGCACGCAGACTAAGCTTCGAAACCCAGGTGCAATTGCTCGAACAGTTCCCGGAGCAAAGTATTGCGCCAGGAGAACTTCTGAGGATGCGAAACGAGTATATTAATTCCGACCTGACGGTCCAGGAGCTAACCCGAAGTATTATTCAACTGGATCGCGACCTGATTATTTCAAAACAGACATTGACGGCTGAAAATCCAGCTCTTAAACAAAAACAGGAGCTTATGAGTTCATTGCAATCACGCCTTGAGGAAAAAAGTAAGGAAGTAGCCGAAGAATTTGACTCCATAGTTTCAAAAGAAACCAGTACCGTCAGCAAAGAAAAGCTGCGTGCGGCAAAGGCAGAGTTGGATCTAACCAAAGCGCATGAAAAACGCCTGCAGGAGGTGCTGGCCAAGGAAGATACACAAACCATCGAAGTTGGCCGTATACAACTAGACATTCAGGATTTGCAGTTTCAATTTGAATTAGACAAAGGAATGTATGATACAGTTCTCCGACGTATACAGGTATTGGAGATGGAGCGAAAGCGTCCCGCAAGGGTTTCTCTTGCTTATTATGCCGACATTGGTCCTATCCGAGACAAGCGTGTCAAATACATAGCGGCCCTTATATTTGGGGCAATAGCTTGCGGAATGCTGTTAGCTTTCCTTAGAGACAAAGCAGACCTTCGTTTGCGTACTCCTGATGATGTGGCTAAACGCATCGGTATACGAATAATCGGCACTACGACAAGTTCGCATAATATCAAACCGGCTCTTCTTCCGGAACATATAGCCGGAGACTACCAAACCATTCGTGCCAATTTAGGATTTGTGAATGGTGAAGGCATACCACGAAAACTTATTGTTACAAGTCCGGGGATGCGAGAGGGCAAAACCACTTTTGCCACTAATCTGGCAACAAGTCTGTCCAGGGCAGGAAAAAAGGTTCTGCTCATAGACGGTGATATGAGAAAACCTGATGTTGCACATTTGCTGAATCTCCCTGAAGGATTAAGGGGATTACGGGAAGTGCTTTTAGGGAAAGAATTCAGCCAGGTTGTTTACTCCGTAGCATCGACAGGTTTGGATGTGTTGGTGGCCGATTCTCACAACGGAACCGATGGCTATGAACTATTGGTTTCGCCGGAAGCACACGAACGCATAGATATCATCAGTCAAAATTATGATCACGTGATCATTGATACTCCCCCTATATTGGCTTTTCCGGATGCTCTTGTGTGGGCTAAATATGGGGATGGAGTTATTTTAACCAGCTTCGCTGGCCAGACTACTTCCCCTGAACTCAAAGAGGCTAAGGAACGGCTAATCCAAATAAATGCCAAAGTACTGGGCACAGTGCTAAGTAACGTACAGCCAGATCAGGGCTACTACCGTTACAGGTACAGTCGTTACGCACAGAGCACCCAATCAAGGAAAGTTAGGAGGCGAGCGAGAAGAAAGCTGCTGCCTGTAGAAAGCACAGAAAGCGATGCCGACGATTCCGGAACTACGTAAGGATAGTTAATCAGCGTAACATTATTCTTTGGTTATTAATTTTTCGTATACTAATGAATTTGATTGTTTTTCATAAAAAAAATCCTCAGATTACGCAAGCAAACGGTGATAACCTAATTTGCTTTGCACTGGCCAGTGAACCTATTAGTGATGTTGTTGTTAATGGCTTAAGTAGATGCTTACAACGAGGCAAACACAGTAAAGCCTTTTATGCAATCCCAGAAGAATGGATTATTGAATCTCATATTGCTAAGTTAAAGACAATGGCTTATACGACAAACTTGCCAATCTGTCCGGAATTTCTGAGGAAATCCAAACGGAATAAATGGTTTGTTATTTCCAACGGACGTTTCGCTACTCAAATTGATAGTCAATTACTCAACAAAGTACTAACTGAGATTCAGGCAGGAATAGTAGCGGTTAATGTCGAGCCCGAGTTGTCGAGCGGACAAGAAAAAATTCGATTGACAGCTCAGAGCAAGTTAGCAGGTTTCAGTCGATTGTATTCTGATTCAGTTGAACTTGCCCCTGTTTCTGCCGATTGGCCTCATCATCTTTTTGTTAGAACCCATATTCTTGATCAGATTTTGGTCAATGGCACCTTGCCTCAATCATTTTCTACTATTATTGAGAAGTGCCGATCAAATGAATTGACACTGCAAGCAATTAATTTGGGTGGAGTCGTATTGGATTTAGAAACGCAAGATGGTATGCTGAACTTTTGTAAAGCAGCAATTTCGAAACTTCCTAAATCGAGACTCGAAGCCCAAAATTCAAATGCTGTACCGCGGGATTCAAGATTTGTAGGAAAAGTACTGTTAGGAAAAAAAGTTGATATTGGCCCGAAGACAATCGTAGTTGGCCCAACAATAATTGGTGATAATGTCAAAATTGAACAAGGAGCGGTAATAAACTCGTCAATTATTGGTCCGGAAGTGTCGGTGCCGCAGAATCAATTTGTGCAAAACTGCATTATAAAAGGGCTAAAGTACGATTGGAAACAACACATTCGTTCAATTAAAAATAATTCAAAACAAGTTTTTTACCACTCGTTTAACTTGGAAGGCAAGCAAAAAACCAATAACACATACCGCAGTTGGCCGAGGTTCTCTTACGCTGGGATTTTTAAGCGAATTGTTGATTATTTTGCTGCAATAATAGTACTAATTCTATTTGCTCCCATAATACCCTTTATTGCTCTGATAATAAAACTAATTTCGCCGGGCCCGGTATTCTTTAAGGATAAACGCCAGGGATTATATGGAAAAACATTCAACTGTCTAAAATTCCGTACAATGCGTTTCGGTGCCGATAGTATACAAGATAAACTGCGGTCCGTTAGCCAGGTAGATGGACCACAATTCAAGATTGACGATGATCCGCGAATCAACCCAGTCGGCAGATTTTTACGAGACACGTACTTAGATGAAATACCTCAATTCATCAATGTCTTACTGGGCCAGATGAGCGTTATTGGCCCAAGACCTTCTCCTGAATCGGAGAATACGATGTGTCCATTTTGGCGTGACGCCCGATTATCAGTTCGGCCGGGAATTACAGGCCTCTGGCAGATTTGCAGAACGCGGCAACCGCTGAAAGATTTCCAGGAATGGATACATTATGATGTCGAATATGTCAGAAAACTGTCGTTAGGGATGGACTTATGGATTTGCTGGCAAACGACCAAAAAGCTGATTGATAACTTCATCAACCAATTCTAAAAATTAAGAAAGGGCAAGGAAATGCCAAGAAGATACTTTAACTGGAAACTGGCAATTGTTCTTGTAATCGGCATTGTCGTTTTAGGTGCAACCGCCTTTGTTCTGCGCCAATGGCAGAGATCTAACAAAGCAGAGCAGGGGCTTATCCTTGGTAATAAGGCATATGACGAGCAGAAGTGGGAAGAAGCAGCACGCAATCTGGGTCGTTATCTCTCTGTTGAGCAGGATGATATTCCCGCACTGATAAAATACGCTGATGCACAGCTTAAAAGAAGGCCTTCCAAACCCAGCAATATTCAACAAGCTATAGCGGCTTATCGAACCGTATTGAGGGCAGATAAAAACAATTCTGAAGCTGCTCTGCGACTTACTGAAGTATATTTAATGATTGGTATGCCTGGCGAAGCCGAGTTAATTGCCAACAGACAGCTTGATGCAAATGATGATCCTAAACTTCGCAGGATGTTGGCTCTGGCCCTGGCCGGACAAAGAAAGTTCAGTGAAGCGGCGGCGGAATTGAAAGCCATCTTACAGGAACATCCTGACCAGATATTAGCCTATGAAACATTAGGTCAGCTTACAGAGCAGCGACCGGGAGACTTCCTGGGTTCCCCTGCACATTGGTATGACGAAGCGATAACAAATAATCCTTCCTCCGCCTTAGCATATTTAGTCCGCGCCGGTTTCCATCGACGAAGCAAAGACAATGCTAAAGCTTTAGCTGACTTAACGCAAGCCGAAAAACAAGATTTATCTGACCATGCCATCCGATTGCGCCTTACAAAAGAGCTTATCAATGCAAACGAGTTGGATAGAGCGGAGGAACATCTCGCTATTATTCAAAAGAGTACGCCTTCGGATCAGGATCTGTGGCAGACATGGGGTCAGCTTGCACTGGTATCGCAGTCACAAGAAAAGATGCTAAAGATTGCTGAAACCGGCTTAAAAGAACTTTCCTCTCAGCCCTGGGATTTTATGCCAGTAGCTACAGAGCTATTCATCCGGGGTGGGAAACTCGACAGCGCTGACAAGTGCATATCCGAAATGAAACAAAAGGATATCTCACCCGTAGTGGTTGTATTCCTGGAGGGCCTTGTAGCTGCCGAAAGAGGAAATTTGTTTGAGGCTGTTAAATACTGGAAGCAGTCAATAGAGTTAGGAAATACGTCTTCACAGGTTAGATTGACGATAGCTTCAGCTCTGTCTCGTTTAGGCAATATACAATCGGCACTGCAGTATTTACGCTCACTTGTTTCTGAAAGGCCCAATCTCTTCAGTGGACGCTTGGCTCTGGCCAGATTGTTAGCCCGAATCGGAAACTGGGCCGAAACAGCAGAGCACGCCGCAATAGCAATGCGGCTTTCGCCGGAAAATCCTGAGCCTGCTTTGCTGTATTTGCAAGCTCAAATGCAGTTACAGGCAGCAAGCTCAACAAATGAAAATACCCAAATGTGGCGGGATATAGAAAAACAACTATCTGAGTTGGAAAAGACCACTAACGGTGCTCTCGATGTTAAACTCTTGCGGTTCCAGCTCGAACTACGACAGAACAATTTTACCGATGCCCAGGCCTTGGTAACTCAACTGAGGAAAGACCATCCCTCCCAAATAAGGGTTGCTATGGCAGAGGTTGAGTTATTGGTTGTTCAGGATAAGATAGATGAAGTAATATCGTTATTAAATAAGACAATTGAGGAATTTCCCGACTCTGTTGAGCCGGTAAGGTACCTTGCGATCTTATTAGCTCGACAAGGCAATCGAGAAAAATGCGAAGCAGTTATTGAAGATGCTTTGGGGCGTATTGAACAGCCTGTTACCAAGCGGGAATTAGGCCTGCTGATTGCCCAATTCTACACTCAGTGGGAGCAGAAAGACGAAGTCTACCCAATACTTAACACGCTTGCACAGAAAATACCCGATGACATTCCTATAAAACGCCGACTTTTACTGTGCGAACAGGTCATCGAAGACCCGGAAAAAGCCCAGCAACTCGTTAACGACATCAAGTCCATTGAGGGTGAGGATGGCTGGCAATGGCGATATGAACAAGCAAGAATTTGGTTCGCATCGGATGATTTCAAAGCTCTTTATCCCCAAATTGTCTCACTCCTGCAGGAAAATTTGCAGGTGAATCCGAGTGACCAGGCCAGCCGTATCCTCCTGGCGGCAGCCTACGATCGTTCAGGCGAGATGCAACTGGCAATTTCGACTTACCGTGAAGGCGTTAGCCGGTCTCCGGATGATCTTCGTATAATAATCCCAACTGTCAATGCACTCTATAGGGCAAAAGAATATGATGAAGCCGATCAGCTTCTGAGCCGAGTGCGCGCTTCCCAGCAGCAACTCTTTAACCCGCAACTTCAGCAGTTGCAATTGCAGAGCCACCTCAGACGCGGGGAATTAAGTTTAGCCTCAAATATACTGCAGGACTTTATCAGGGATGATCCCAGTAACCAGGCTACTCGTCTTTCTCTTGCTATACTTAAGATACAACAAACCGAATTTGATGAGGCTGAAGAATTACTTGATAAACTAAAGGTCCAAGACCCTAATTCGCTTCCTATAACTTATACTCAGGTCCAGCTAAATCTTCGTCAGGATAAGGCCGATGAGGCGTTACGGCTCTGTGATGAATTGGTAAATAACCTCAACAATGCTTCCGCATATATCCTCCGCGCCAGAACATACACCACACTGAAGCAAACCGATAAGGCGGTGGAAGACCTCGAACAAGCAACTGTTATCGAACCCAACAACATTGAGGTATGGATTGCCAGGAGCGAGTTTTATCGTTCCACAGGTCAGCCGGATGAAGCAATTGCTGACATAGAGCATGCACTGTCTGTGGCCCCGGGTGACGTCCAAATCCAAATCCGAAAACGCGTAATCCCGCTGCTTTTTGAATCCGGGGACGCTGATAAAGTTAGTCAAGGAAAGGCAATGCTTAACGAGGCTCTGCAATCAAATCCTGACGATGTTGACCTCCTTCTGTTCAAAGCTCGTTCACTGCTGACAGAAGGAACCGCTCCGGCAATTGAAAACGCTAAACAGATTCTTCAAAAAATTACCGAAGACCAACCTGAAACCAGCCAGGCATGGGGTCTTCTGGGAGAAATCTCACTTTCGCAGGGGCAATCCGCTAAAGCTTTGGATGCCGCTTTACGAGGTCTCGCCCATACACCCAGTGATAGAAGGTTACTGTTGTTAAAAGCTCGGGCCGAGGCAGACCGGGCACCTATCCTGGCAATTCCAACTCTCACTCTGCTCCGTGAGCTTGACCCGAACAATACCGACAACACACTGTTCCTTGCCAATACATATATTGCAGCAAAACAACCGCAAAAGGCCGTAAATCTTCTTAAAACACATTTAGTATCTCGCGTGGGCACTCCAGACGAGCGAAGGATAAATATTGTTCTGGCCGTAGCATTGCACAAGAGCGGCGATAAGGCGGATGCTCAAAAGGAATTCGATTCTCTGTATCAGTCTGAACCAAATGACGCCGTTCCGTTATTTGCACAAGTGCAATTACTCAAAGACGACCAATTATGGAGCGAGCTTAGCCTCAAGGTAAAAGACTGGTGCCGAAAGAATCCAGAGGATAGTCTTACGCCCATAAATGTCGCCAGAAACTTGGTGATGACTGAGGGTAGTGAAGCTAAGAAAATAGCTGAGGATGTACTGAGAATGGTACTTAGAAATAATTCTACTTCTATTGAGGCTTTAACTACCCTCGCAGTACTATTACAAAGCGTTGATCGTTCTAATGAATCGGTCCCAATATATCAGCGGATACTTGAACTTGAATCTGATGATGTAATCACTATGAATAATCTGGCTTGGATATTATGCGAAGAGCAGGGCAAGTTCCAGCAAGCACTCGAGCTTGCTCAGAAGGGATTACAGATATCTCCTAATTATATTGACTTAATCGACACCCGTGGTGTCGTGTATTATCGATTGGGCGAATTCAATAAGGCCATCGAGGATTTCACTAAATGTATTACACTCTATCCAGAAAATAATCCGGCAGTGATCTCATCACGTTTTCATTTAGCAAGAGCTTTTGTCGCACTTGGACAGAAAGACAAAGCCGTTGAACATATGAACCAAGCTTTGGATGCTAACAGTCGAAGCCAAATCAGTGGTTTATCAACCACAGATTTGACGGAAGCACAGAATCTGCTCATACAATTACAGGAGGGCAATTAATCATGCTCGAATTACCATATCAACCGATCGAGAATGTCACAAGGGGTGATTCACGCGACAAACATTACGAAACGATATTGCTTGACAAAAAGCAGTGGTCGTATGTCCAGAGACGATATCATTTGACACCTCGTGAGTGCCAGATAGCAGAGTTGATCTGTCAAGGTCTGCAAAATGGTAGGATAGCGAAGTACCTGCGCATAACTCCCGGTACGGCAAAAACACACACAAGAAATATTTATCGAAAGGTCCGCGTCCAAAGTAAAATTGCAATGCTGTTAAAATTCGTTGCTGATGCAAGAGGACTTTCTATACAGTATGACTGATTGCGTTCCGTTATTCTTATACATTAAGCAAAGCTTTTTAGGGGCAGTTTCCAAATTTATATCTCAAACTCGAATTTTTTGAAAAAGAAGGCACAAAGAAAGGTTTCCGGCTACTGAATTGCAAAGATTTTCATAACTTAGCAAGCGTGTTGGAAATATAATTATGGCCAAACTAAGGTCACTAAAGTTAGTTCATATTACAAGTACAGCCTGGTTCGTAGTGTGCATAGGCTATATTTTCGTTTTAGCATTGCGCCAGGCCGGTGTTAGTTGGTGGATTGTATTGTCTCTGTCCGGACACGGTACATTAATTGCTATAATATTGATAAGTCTGTACTTATTCGCAATTTTCAGAGGAATCAGCAGCAGCCAAAAAGTGCATCTGGAACACCCACTGACCCGTACGAGTTATTATCAGGTGTTTTATGTTATAACACCTCTTTTAGGTGGGCTGGCGGGCTGCCTCGGGATGATAGGCGTTCATACAATTACCCAATTCACAATGGGAATCGCACTGGGAACTTTAGGAATGACATTTCTGGTTTGGGTGATTGTTGATCCCCTCGTTGGCGTATTGGAGATGCTGCTGCCGCCTGCAAGCCGAAGGCATCGAGCAGAAAGACTGGCCGAAGATAAGGCCCAACGAGAAAAAAGACAGGAAGACCGCGAGCGTTTGTTAAAGGAAGTGTTGGCAAAAGCCGAATCAGAGCGTCAGCACTGGCAGAAAGTATTAAAGCCGCAGGCAGAAGAATTAGCTGTACTATTGACAGCGAATAAAGTTGACTTTAAGCAGTTAGAATGCGAGGCTGTTGGTATAGGCCTCAAGGCATGGCAAACCGGCGGACTAAGTTGTATGCGAGAGCTTCGCGATATGGCAATAGAAATAGCTAAAAAGAGATGCGGGAATGACTCCGTCGTCGACTATATCAGCAGCTTGTGGGATGGCATTGGTAGTTGGCGTCAGCCATCTATTATTTAAGACTTATATTAGTCTTTTTTGTCAATTTAACGACGAATTAATTATTATAAATAACCCCAAAAGGCGAAGTCCTATGACTTCGTCTTTTTTCTTTTTAGTATTACCTCTTTTTTTACAGCATCCTGCGTCTTCTAAGCCAACCGACTAAGCCTACACCAATACTTCCTAAAAAGAATAGCTCCGGGAGCGGGGATAACAGAAGTTGTGTAAGAGAACTCAATCTCTTCGAAATAGTAATGGCAGTCAGGATCAATTCCGAAACCAACGTAACCGTCAGCTGCACTTGTGTTTAAGAGATTGAGCTGATCATTATCGAAGATGTAAGTCTCGTTGTGAGAATATGGAGAGCCACCCTGTGGATCTTCCCATTCGCCAATTAATAAATTACCACCAGGACCATCATTAAAATTATTACCACCACCTTGGCCATCCCAGTCTGCATTGTTGAAACCTAAACTTATTGGGTCGGAGCTTAGAAGATTTGTATATAGTTTATCACCTAATTCATTCTTCCAGTCGTAAACATTAACATATGTAAAAGTTGCCGAATCAATTGTTTCACCGCTTGGAACATTGCTCTCAATTCCCCAGGTGTAATAATATTGGTGAGCAATACCACCAGCCACTGTAACCGATTTCGAGAAGGGATTAGCTGTTGCTGTTACAGTTAGTGCGCCTAAGATAACCACAATAGCTGCAATAATTGATTGAGCTCTGTCCTTATTATGTCGTTCTTTCCTTATATCCTTATAGGTCATAATTTATTGTACTATTGTTGTTTCTTATTCTTATATCTTCTTTTTACAATGCTCTTTTTCTTCTCAGCCAACCGACTAAGCCTACACCAATACTGCCTAACAGAATAGCACCAGGAACAGGGATTGTAATGAGTTGGCTCTGCTTATCATAAACCGTCAGACCACCACAACCATTATCAGAGATATCCCAAAGATTTAAGGCCCAAGTGTGTGAAGCGTCTGCCAAGGTGCCACCAACGGCGCTAAGGGCAGTATTGTAAATAAGGTTGGCGCTTCCACCCTCATCTTCTGCGAAGTGTATGGCACTATATATAGCTGCCTGTGTCCAGCCGGCTGGGGGGCCGGCAAGCCATTGGTCGTAAATCCACTCGGTAACGTTACTAATAGGGTCACCGCCCAGACCCACGCCACCGTAATATGCGTTCTTATCGATGGAAGCCCAATAATAGGTGTATTTATTTTCGATCGGATTGCTCAGTTTAATGTACTTATCGCTTTCGATGCAGAATGTCGTAAAGACCTCTGTCTGCGGGGCACTAACTCCACTGTATCTAGAAGGCGTCAATGTACCCGAGACCAGATTGACGTAAAAAGCTCCGCCGTTACTGTGACTAGGGTAGCCTGTTAAGTAGACCTCAGCTACTGCATTAAGGGTGTTACCGTTCCACTCGAATGGGCCGCCTGTAAATACTGCCATTGCCGGGACGGTGAAAGTGGCCACAAAAACGAGCACTACAAAAGTGATTACTACTCTTTTCATCATAAAATTTTTCTCCTCCCCTTTTTTTGCTTTTTTCTCTCGGTACATAGTAAGATTCTCAAAGCTAAAAATTATTTTTCTACTAAATCCCGCAAGTAGCAGGATAACAAAATTTCTTATCATTTTCTAACTAAAGCCTGCCAAGGGCAGGGCTGAATATCCTGCCCTTGGGTGCTTTTTTTACTTCTCGTACTTAATACTACTTCTTTTACAGCGTCCTTCTTCTTCTTAACCATCCGACAAGACCTACACCAATGCTGCCTAATAAAATAGCACCCGGTGCAGGAATGCAGACAGTTGCAATCTCAACAGAGTAAAGGTTGACACCACTATCCAGGAAATTCAGAGTGATTGTCTCTTCACCTGGTTGTGGCCAAATCTCAAAAAGAAGTGTTGCTTCATTCAAGCCGCTATTTGCTACTGGAATCCCAACAATCTCTGTAACAGATGCGTTCGGCGCTACGACCAAAGCACCGATGAGTCCATGACCAGCTCCGCCGCAGCCTACTTCATAACTAACCTCAATCTGAACCAACTTGTGAGCAGCCTCGGAATACAGGTTGGGAATGGTCACATCAAAATCCACCGTCCATCCAAATATCTCACCGGGGCCCCAATAGCTGGCGGGTTGCGAGGTCACTGTGACAGCGGCCGTTGCCGTTGCGTCGATTAGGAAGTTACTTTCTACATCCTCAGTGATATACCAGGTGTCAGGACCGAGGACTGTACCGGTTCTCTCAAAATCCCAGACTGTGTATGTGTAAGGCGAATTCGGATAATCATCAAGAATAGTGATATTTGCCTGGGCGGTCGTGGCCATGAAGGCAAATACAATTAAAGTAAATATTATTCGTTTCATTTTGTTTTATCTCCTTTTTGCGCTAAACTAAAAAAGGATTCTCCATAACAATTACATTAACCTCCAGCTTGAAGGGTATGCGCGCAACGACCCTTTACATAAGTAAGGTTAATAACAGTTCTCAAGCCAGGTTAGGCGGGCCGCGGGGTAATTGCTGAAAAATAAATGCCGGTGAAAAATAAATATTCTGTTCGGCCAATGCAGCCGGGCAGAGCAATGCTGGATTGAGTAAAGATGAAAAGTCTATAATTGCGAATTGGGGCGCTGCAATATTGCTCGCGGTCCGCGCAGATAATAAATTCTTGAGCAATACATCGAGATTGCTTCCCCTTCGACTACGCTCAGAGCTAAAGGCTCTTTGCGCTCGCAATGACGGTACTCGCAATGGTGAAAGTGACGCTGGTAATGGCAACGACTTTGTGCTTTCCGGTATTCCAGCTAAGTAGCGAAGCAGACCTATGTATTGTGTGCCTTCAATGTCACTACGAAGGCGGTCATTATCTTCAAACCAATGTAGGCAGGCAGTATTAGCGAGTGATTTTTGATGAATGTGTTTTTTCGAAATGTTCACAGCTAACTGAGGAATGACTTGAATACCAGCCTGTCCGGCCCATAGCAGACCTGCCAGGGCAGCCAGCCAGACTCTGCGGTCCTTAACGAATGAAACGCAAAGGAATCCCGTTAAGGTCATAAAAAGTGTAGCAGGCACAGGTGGCAAGGTCTTTGTGCTAACAGGTTGTGAGTCCGTAAAATCAGCAGGTGGCTTTAGAATTTCTGCACCGATGGCTGCAAGATGAGAATTGGAAGATACGCCAACTTCGTTTGTTTCAGGTATATAAAGAATATGTTCATCTGAAGCTGACGATGTGTCAACAGCGATGAAGTTCTTATTACAATCGCTCGTCGTTGGTGCTGCTGATACTCCTGTAGCAGCGAGGACCGACAATAGAACTATCAGCAATTTATTATGTCTAAATCTACACACTAACCCCTGTCTCCTCTCCTCATAAAAAGAGACACCTCACTTATCGTTGTGGAAAAACCATGAAGCAACCCCCTCCGAAAACAGGGGTTATCCTCCACCTTTTAACACTAACGTTATCGAATTAGCATTTTACTATAATGATTTTAGGATTTTCCTTTTATTAATTTTGCTATAATAGCATTTTTTGATTGTAAAGTCAACAAGAAGTCAACAAGAAAATTTAGGAAAAAGATAAAAAATTTTTTAGTAATTTGGCTATTCGTACCTAAAAGAGACCTATCTTTTAAGAAATAGGGAAAGAAGTTTATCGTACCACTATTGGGATAATCTAAAAGTGGTATATATATTCTGGATCAATATAGATTTCTTTGATATTATAGGTCGTTAAGAGATTTATTGTTTCGGAAGAAGCTTTCTACAATTGTTATAAGTGGCAGGCAAATCGCAGGTAATTATTTATTGTTCTCAGGTTTACAGACCATTTTTTAGAGAAAGTCTAAGCCAATTCATACTACATTAGAGGCCCTGCCCGAGAGAAATTTATGAAAAGAATTAACATATCTTCTTATTGGGGAGCAACTTAAGAACATTAAAGTCTCCTCTCGGACGAGTCGATATAATTAATATAAAACATACAAGTAGAAGTGGAGTATCTAACGGTCTAACGTTATAGAAGAAACATAAAATATTTTAAGGAAAATGGTAATGATACACTCAAAGCTCATATCAATAACTTTCTTAACAGTAATTGCAATTGGTCTAATGGGTTGTTTTTCATCTAATCCGGAAGATATAAAGGCCTTTCTAATGCCGGATAAGGTCGATATTACAGCCGAAAATTATATTTTGCAACCGCCAGACCAGGTTGAGGTATATTGCTCCAGTGTACCGGAGATAGACCAGCAACGTCAATGGATTCGCCCGGATGGTATGATAAGTTTTGAGAACTTTGGCGAGATAGAAGCAGCTGGTAGAACACCTGCCCAACTTGCAAATATCATACGAGGAAAAGCTTTGGAACTTTACAAATTAGAAGGTGATAAGCCTATAGATGTTCGGATTAGCGCATATAGCAGCAAAGTATATTACGTTTTGGGACAAGTCATGCAACCCGGCCCAAAACTTTATACTGGCCGTGATACGGTATTAAGTGCTCTTGCTGCTGCCCAACTAAATCCTATGGCCTGGGTAGAACGCATTCAGGTAATAAGACCTTCGAACGATGAAAATGTTAAACCTAAAATCTTTGAAGTGAATTTTGACCGTATGGCGGCTCATGGTGAGGCAAGTAAAAACGTTATGTTACAGGAAGGCGATATAATTTATGTGCCGCCGACAGTATTGGCTGCTATTGCTATGAAAGTAGAAGAGGTCATCCGACCGATTGCGAGAGCCTTTTCCGGAGCTTATGTTATTGAGAGGGGTACAACTGGTGGTTACGGTGGGTATGGCGATAGGGGATATTAATAAAGTTTCAGACTATAGTGCTGAACAGCAAAATTTGATTTGATAGGTAAGCCAATTGCGTAAGGTTAGGGGGTATATTATCACATCTGGGAATGTGACACAGACTGTTTCCCATCAGCAAAAATAACGCGAAGCTTAAAACATTTTGTTAGGGGAGAGGTTCAAGTAGTGTCTGCCATTGTAGACATCAATTGGAAACGCAGATTTCAGCTCCGTAATCGGGGCTTTTACCCGAAGACAAGAAGCAAATAGATGGCCGTATTAAAATATATCGTAAAACAAATCAAAAAGATTACACCTCGTCAGTTCTCCGCCAATGAGAAGATCCGAACCATTCTGGAAGGATTAAGAGGTGAAATAGCCATATTTAAGATCTGCAGACGAGAAGGCATTGCTTCAAGTGTATACTACCACTGGTCCAAGACATTCCTCGAAACAGGCTAAATTGGCTAGACCAGAGCAGTGAACCGAGATGCCACTGCTTATGAAGTCAAGCAATTACAGTAGGAGAACTCGGAATTATAAACCTCACTGGCCGAGGCAATCCTTGAGGTTCAGAGATATAGAAAAGTCTTGGCTTGGTAGGTATTAAAATTAAGCAAGAGCGAGAAGGCAAAGCTTGACTAAATAAAAAAATTCAAGAGCTTACAAAAGAAGAATGTCTGGCTTAAAAAGCCGGTTGCGGATTTGTCTCTTGATAAGGAGATTCTTAAAGAGATTTGATAGTCTTGAAAAATCAGTTACTATTCCGTGAAACAATTTCCTCATAAGGAAATGCATAATGAAGTTACAAATGGTAAGTCTTGCCGTTTTGTTGAGTGTTCTTGCGTGTAAATATCAGCCCCCGCAACCACTAACATTGGATCGGAATACAGTACCTTTCAATTACGATCCTGATTTATGCATTGGTGAACCGTTGGGCTATGCAGTAATTCCTGCTGGTACAACTTATGAAAATCATTTTAAAGTAACTGAACCTGATGGTGATTCAGTCACTATTTCCATTACTACGGACCAGGACATAGTAATTGAATCCAGACCATACTTTAATCTTTACGATCCCAATGATTCGCTCGGAATAAGAAAGATATATTGTTATCGTTGGTACTGGACAACAACACAGAATGATATAGGGCTGCATTATATAAATATTCGCGTAACTGATCCTGGAGGTGCTTATGATGAAAGAACGTTTCTTGTGTTAGTAAAGGAAAATTAAATATTCGGAATTATGGGATGTTATAGGAGATAAGATATGTGAGAGGATAATATCGATTGGTCAATGATGAGGTGTTCAATTGATTGCCATTTCTTTCTGGCTCCTCCTTTCTAAGGCTTTAGTGAATATAATCCTGGAAATACATCACTTTTTATCATTTCGATCTTTTCTGAGTTGTTCGAGAATTTCCCATCCGCCGGCATCTAACATTTCTTGTGCGAGTTCCTCAGCGCACGTTTTCACTTTATCAATGCGACCGGTTTTGGAGCGCTTTATATATTTTTTCCCCTCAACGTCGGAAATCATTGCATCAATGGTTATAGTTTCGCCATGGATTTGGCAGTATGCCCCAAGCGGTATACTGCATCCGCCGTGCATCGCCGTAAGTATATATCGTTCGGTCTCTGCTGTAATTCGGGCATATTTATCATCGAGTTGTGATACGAGTCCTGCGAGTTCGTTATCATCAATACGAATCTGTACTGCCAGTGCACCCTGTGCCGGTGCGGGCAGAAATTCCTCAGGGGGTAGAATTGCAGTGATTTTGTCGGCCAGGCCCAGCCGATTCAAACCTGCACAGGCGACAATAGCTGCGTCGATTTTACCAAGAGCAACTTTTGAAACTCTTGTTTCGACATTTCCCCGCAAAGGGACACATTTAATGTCGTCTCTTAGCCTGCGTAACTGTGCAATGCGCCGGAGGCTCGATGTCCCCACAGTTGCCCCGAATGGTAGGGTGGTGATAGAAGCTGCCTGACCTGAGGTTATTAACGCATCCGCCACGGATTCTCTTTTTGGCACCGCGGCCACTACGAGCCCTTGTGTGCAGGTCGTGGGCAGGTCCTTAAAACTGTGGACTGCTAAGTCTACCCTGCCGTCAAGGACCGCTTTTTCAACTTCAGAACTGAAAAAGCCTTTGGAATCGACTTTATAAAGAAAGTCTGATTTATCGCTGTCACCTTTTGTTGATATTTTCACTATGGAAATATCGATACCGCTGACAAGCTTTTCAAGCATCTCGCGGATGTAATTAGATTGTATCATAGCCAGCTTACTGCCCCGGCTGGCTATCTTGAGAGGTCTCATTTTCAGCCTCCGGAAATTCGTTATTTTACGCTTGTTAAGATTTTTACACGATAAACACGGCGGATTCAAGCATTTCTAAAAACACTATTTATTAAAAGGTCAAATTGAACGGTTATTAAGAGACGGAGAAACTGGTTTGCAACTATGAACATAATTCAATATAATCGGTACAATTTAATTTACCTGTTGCTTTTTTATCAGTTCCGTGAGTAATTGCTTAGTCCGCAATAACTCAATATACTCAGAGGGTATATTACATTTGTGAAGTAATGAACAACCACGTGTCCAGTATTGAGCGGAAGATTCTGGCTGTTCTTCAAAAGGGATTGCCGAGAAGTCAAAGGCCGTTTCATGACATGGCCAATGAGATAGGTATAGACACTACGCAGTTACTGACGATGTTGAAAGACTGGCAGCAGCAGGGCAAGCTTCGAAGAATAGGTGCAATAGTGAACCATTTCAAAGTGGGCCTTGGCGCAGGAGCAATGGTTCTCTG
>CAZJIR010000017.1:0-17350 GCA_964546095.1 uncultured Pirellulales bacterium | reverse complement strand
CAATCCCATGTTCTATTTTGGACAGGCATCACAGGGAGCGGAAGGAAGGATTTACCCTTATCCTCTTTATGACAAACTCACGGATGAGAAGGTGGATAAGAACTATAAGATGATTTACCTGGAGAATGAGTACATCAGAATTGGTGTTCTGCCGGAGATTGGCGGTCGTATCTTTGAAGGTGTTGACAAGACCAATAACTACAATTTCTTTTATCGTCAGCATGTTATTAAGCCGGCGTTAATCGGTTTGACAGGCGCGTGGATTTCAGGCGGGGTCGAGTGGAACATCCCGCACCACCACCGCGCCACAACTTTTACACCTGTGCAGTATCGCATAGAGGCGAATGCAGACGGCAGTCAAACCGTTTGGATTGGCGAACTTGAGAGGCGACACCGCATGAGGTGGGCTGTTGGATATACTTTGCGACTAGGCAGGTCCTATCTTGAAGTATCACTGCGGATTGTTAATCGCACCCCCGTTGTAAATTCTATGCTTTGCTTTGCCAACGTGGCGGTGCATACGGATGATAATTATCAGATAATATTCCCTCCCAGCACTCAATACGGCACTCACCATGCCAAACGTCAATTCACAGCCTGGCCTGTTTCAACCACAAGGTACGGTGGGGGTGACTTTACAGGTGGTGTTGATGTGAGCTGGTATAAAAACCATATCTCCGCTAATTCTATTTTCGCCTGGAATTATGGAGATGACTTCTTTGCAGGTTACGACCACGGCAGGCAGACTGGGACAATGTGTGTTGCTAATCATCATATTGTGCCGGGTAAGAAATTCTGGACCTGGGGTAACGGTGAGCCGGGGCGCATGTGGGATAATATTCTTACCGATGAGGATGGTCCCTATATCGAGTTGATGGTTGGCGCTTACGCGGACAATCAGCCGGATTATAGCTGGATACAGCCTTATGAAGTCAAATCGTTCAAGATGTACTATTATCCGTTTCGTGATATCGGTGGTGTCAAGGAGGCCAATATTGATGCGGCTGTGAATCTCGATGTTACCGAGGATGGAACCGCCGAAGTTGGCTTTTATTCTACATCAGCCCATTCTGAGGCGACTGTTGTTCTTAAAGCTGAGGATAATATTCTTCTACAGGAAAAGATAGCTATAAATCCAGGAAAACCATACGTCAATCAGGTTTCAGTGCCAGCCGATGTTGATAAGCACGATTTACGCGCTTCGATTTCAGTTGGAGGAAAAGAACTGGTTGCGTATTCACCGATTCGTTTGGGGGATGAGCCTATGCCTGAGCCGGTAAAGGCGCCGCTGCCGCCCGAAGAGATTAAGACCAATGAGGAACTGTATCTAACAGGTCTGCGTATCGAGCAGTTTCATAATCCCGCGCTGGACCCGGGTCCATATTGGGAGGAGGCACTTAGCCGCGACCCGGGTGATGTGCGAGTAAATACCGCTTTGGGTATAAATTATCTTAAGAAAGCTCGATTTGCAGATGCAGAAAAACTATTCCGGAAGGCCCTTAAAAGACTTACGGATAAATACACAAGTCCGAAGAATGGAGAAGCATTTTATTATCTGGCAGTTGCGTTGAAAGCTCAGGGTAAAAAGAAGGAAGCGTACGATAATTTTTATAAAGCAACCTGGAGTATGGCCTGGAGAGCGGCGTCGTATTATTCTCTGGCGGAGATTGATTGTATGCGTGGTGATTTGAATACGGTTATGGAACATTTGGAGCGTTCTCTCGAGGCAAACGCTTTGAATGTCAGAGCATTAACTCTGAAAGCTGCCGTGTTGCGTCATAAAGGTTACAATGATAAGGCTCTTAAAGTACTGGCGCTTGCCTCGGACAAGGCGGACCCGCTTGATGTTCGCGTTATGGCGGAACGCTGGCTTATCTCAAAAGACTCCGAGATTGCGCGGATTCTTGTTTCTACGATGAATGAGCACCCCGCGACTGCTCAGGAGACGGCCGCAGAATATTTCAACGCAGGTTTTTGGCAGGATGGTACGACGGTCCTTTCACAAATGATTAAAGCAGTTCCGGACAAATCCAAAATCTCGCCTATGGTCTATTATTATCTTGGATATTTTGCGGAAAAGCTTGGGCAGGAGCAGAGAGCTTCTGAATACTACAATCTTGCTGTAAAGATGTCACCTGATTATGTTTTTCCTTTCCAATATGAAGTTATCGGTGTGTTAAAGCAAGCCATGAAAGCCAACCCGAATGACACACTTGCCTCTTATTATCTTGGTAACCTGCTTTTCGACTGGCAGCCTGATGAGGCGGTTAAGCTGTGGGAAGAATCCGTAGCTCTTGGTGCTTCGTTTCCTATTGTTTATCGTAATTTGGCAGTTGCTTACTCTCGTCAGGAAAAGGAAAATGCTCTCGATAAGGCCATTACAAATCTGGAGAAGGCCGTTTCACTCGAACCTAAATATCCGATTCACTTTTTCGAGTTAGACCAGCTCTATGAGGCGAATGGAACGCCTCCTGAAAAGCGGCTGGCGATGCTCGAGAAAAATCATAAAGTTGTTATTGAGCGGGATGATGCGCTCTCACGTGAAATTTCGTTGAAGGTTTGTATGGGCAAGTACAACGAAGGCATCGAGCTGATGAAGGGCAGGCGATTCAACATATGGGAGGGTGGGGCCAGATTCAATGTGAATGACTGCTGGACGGATGCTCACTTGCTTTGTGGCCGTGAGCACTTTGACGCCGGGCATTACAAAGAAGCGTTGGCTGATTATCAGGCATCTCTGGAATTTCCCGAAAATCTTCGGGCAGCGCGTTTAAGAGGCGGCAGCGGTCGTGACACGGAAGTTGCTTATTGGGTGGGAATGGTTTATGAGGCGCTTGGTGAGAAAAACAAAGCGGTTGAGTCCTGGACGAACGCGGCTGACTCGTCCGGCTCACGACGTGGTCGCCGGCGTTGGTTTGGTGGGCCGCGTGGAAGTGCCCGACAATATTATCAGGGTCTTTCATTGCTTAAACTTGGCCGTAAAGAAGAAGCAGAGGAGATTTTCAGGAGCCTTATCGAATCAGGGCAGCGTTCTTTGGGAGAGGCCCCACAGTTCGACTTTTTTGCAAAGTTTGGCGAGCAGCAATCTCAGAGGTCGAGATTGGCCAATGCGCATTATCTGATGGGGCTGGGTTACCTTGGACTTGACGAGAAGCACAAGGCCGAACGGGAAATAGCAGAAGCTTTGAAAATCAGCCCTGACCATTTAGGCGCGAAGACTATTCTGGCCAGACTTGATTAGGAATTTATAAATGTTTTAATGGTTACGTAATATAATTTGTATTGATGAAGATGATTTCGGAGATTGCGAAAATGTCGAAGGCAAAATATTTTCTTATCTGTGTGACGCTTACCGTTATGTTATTTGCTAACTGTAATGCCCAAGCGCAGTTATCGAGAGGTTCAGAAAGCCGCTTGAAACCGCGTTATATCGCCGACTGGGAATCGCTTAAGAATCACAATCCTGCTCCGGAGTGGTTTCGCGATGCAAAATTCGGTATATATTTTCATTGGGGTGTTTATTCTGTGCCTGCCTTTGGTAATGAGTGGTATCCGCGGAATATGTACGATCCAGACCGGCCGGAATACAAACATCATGTGGCAAACTATGGCGGCCAGGACGAATTTGATTATGCTGATTTTGTGCCGATGTTCAAGGCGAAGAAATTTGATGCTGATGAGTGGGCCGACCTTTTTGTCAAAGCCGGTGCCCGGTTTGCCGGCCCTGTAGCTGAGCATCACGATGGCTGGGCGATGTGGGACAGCGGGTTGACTCCGTGGAACGCCAAAGACAAAGGCCCCAAACGTGACCTGACCGGCGAGCTGGCTGTTGCTATTCGTAAACGCGGGATGAGGTTCGTTACTACTTTTCATCACGCCCGCAACAGCCTGCATGAGATTGAAAAAGGGGGCGGGAAGGTCTGGACCGGCCATTATGAGTTTGTAAAAAGATATTTTCCTTCACTGCTGGAAGACCCGGAAAGGGCTATCCTTTACGGTTATATGCCGCGTGAGAAGTTTCTCGAGATGTGGAAAGGCAAACTGATTGAGGTGATAGACAGATATCAGCCGGATTTAATGTGGTTTGATGCCTGGTTGGACGAAATTCCGGACCAGACCAAAATGGAATACCTCGCGTACTACTTCAATAAGGCTAATGAATGGGACAAAGAAGTAGTGGTGACTTTTAAAGGAGAAGACCTGCCCCGTGAAGTTGCCCTGGATGATTATGAAAAAGGACGCGCCGACCGTTTGACGGATTTTATCTGGCTGACAGATGATACTATCAGCCGGGGTAGCTGGTGCTATACGAATGACCTGCAGATAAAGAGCACGGCCGAGGTGCTGCGAACCTTTATCGACATTGTCAGCAAGAACGGGCAACTGTTGCTCAATATTTCCCCAACCGCCAATGGTACGATTCCTGATAATCAGAAACGGGTTTTACTGGGTATGGGACAGTGGCTGTCGAAATATGGTGAAGCAATATACGAGACTCGTCCTTTTGTTGAATACGGAGAAGGCCGGACCCGGATGCAGAAGGGCGGAGGTTTTGCCAGAATGAAAGGCACCTATGGCCCGGAGGATATACGTTATACCCGCAAGGGCGATATCGTTTATGCGATTATTCTCGGCTGGCCGGGTGAGAATAAGGCTGTTACGATGAAGATGTTTGCAAAAAGTGAAAAGGCCCAAGATATTAAGGTTACAAACGTTTCGATGCTTGGTACAGGCGAGCCGATTAAGTGGGAAAGGCGGATTCAGGTCTTATAGTCACTACGCCAAGCAGGAAAGTTGACGATTTGGCGATTGTATTTAAGCTTAGCACTTCGGATTAATTGTATCGAAGTTTGAGCTTGATTATATGTTGTATAACCGGGGTGGTCAGTAGATTATAAATACAGCCTGTCATCCGGAAATGGAGGTAACAAAAATGAAATCATTTCGCCTAATCTTGCTATTTATTACTGTAGCAATTTTTATGCAGTTGGTCCCAGGTACTTCACATGCACTTGAGAAGCTGGACAGGGGAGTCGTAGCTATAGTTACTAATGAAGGCAATGTTTATGTTGGTTGGCGACTGTTGGTTTCAGACCCGCCGGATATTGCTTTTAATGTCTTGCGCTGTGCTGAACCAGATGGTGAATATCAGAAATTAAATAGTAATCCAGTTAAGAATTCCTGCAACTTTGTTGATACCACTGCTAATGGTCAAAGCTGGTATTATATTATTCATACCGTTAGTGATAATGTTTCTCTTTCTGATTCTAAGCCGGTGAAGTCGAATCCTGTGGATGCGAATGATAGCTGTGTGAAAATCAAACTCCAGGGCAACTATGGAGCAAACAAGCTTGGCGTGGCTGACCTGGATGGAGATGGTGTTTATGATTTTATCGTCAAGCAGCCGGGCATGTCTATTGACCCGGGCAGGCAGCGCCGAAGCCGCGATACGTACAAGATAGAAGCGTACAACGGCAAGACCGGCCAATTTATGTGGCGCTATGACCTGGGCTGGAATATAAACATGGGCATCTGGTTTTCGCCAATGATAGTTTACGATTTAGATGGTGACGGCAAGGCCGAGGTCGCGCTGAAGACGGCCCCTTACGCTGCCACCCCCGAGGAGGCATTTATCAGCCCCGGTGGTTTTGTGCTTGAAGGTCCTGAATATTGTTCCGTTCTGGATGGTATGACGGGCAAGGAAACCGCCAAAGTTGATTGGGTCGCCTGAGGCAATCCTGAAGACTGGGGAGACGATAGAGGCAACCGTGTGAATCGGAATCAAATTGGTGTAGCATATTTAGATGGAAAACGACCAAGTCTGTTAGTGCTTCGAGGCACATACACCAAAATGAGGATAGATGCTTATAATTATGTAGGCAGGAAACTCAAAAAGGTCTGGAGCTGGTTCGGAGATGACGAGAATCCTCCTCTGCGGGGGCAGGGTGCTCATAATATGCACGCATTTGACGTTGACGATGATGGACGCGACGAGATGATAATAGGTTCGGCGACTATAGACGACAATGGCAAGTGCCTCTGGAGAATGAATATGGGTCATCCTGACTGGTGTTATTTGGCCGATGTTGACCCGGCTCGTCCGGGATTGGAACTGGCCTATGGTTTTGAGGTCAGTCACCCTCGAAACGGAATTTGTCTGACTGACCCACGAACTGGAAATATTATCTGGGGTTGCGAACATCCCACAACGCACATCCATGACTGGGGTTTGGTTGCCGATATAGACCCAAACAGTCCGGGGATGGAAATATACGGCATGGAGAGGGACGGCAGGACTTGCTGGTTATACAGCGCGCAGGGTAAACTGTTAGCCAGTAATGAAGACCTTGGGCGTCACGGCCCTCGCTCGTTTTACTGGTTGGATGGGCCAATCAAGGTTCGCGTTCCTTTCAGTTATCGCAGGGGCAGTTTTCCTGTTTTGAAGTATAAAGAGCATCAGGTTGGTGAAATACAGGGCCAGCCAATCAGCATATCCGACTGTCTTGGTGACTGGCGCGAGGAAGTTATTACAGTTCAGCGGGGTGTGATACGTATCTATACGACTACTATCCCGGCTACTACTCGTCGTGTTTGTCTTATGCAGGACCAGCTTTACCGAATGGACGTGGTAATGCAAACAATGGGTTACTTCTATCCCCCCCAACTTGGCGGTAAACCGGTTATTGAGAAACCTTGAAGGAGTACTGTTCGGTTTGAAAGAATTGTTCAAGATAAAAAGACTAAAGCCGATGTGGAACTGCCGGCCCATCTTTTAAATACACAGAAAGGTATTATTACTCCATACTCCAATTCTGAAGTAAAATAGTAAGGTCTTCCAAATCCACATCACAATCACCATCAAGGTCGCCGACACATCCGGGTTGGTTTGATTCAGACCAGTGTGCAATCAGAACGTTAAGGTCATCGATATCCACGTCGCCATCGGGTTCGAAGTCGCCCGGGATAACGTTAACTACGAGCGATTGAATAAGCTCGATTCCCTCGCCTGTTCCGAGGTTTCGGCTGTATTGTTTATCCGTTGAGTTGTTCCAGTGTTCGTGTACGCCGAGGCTTTCAAGAAGTATTCCATCATTTTCGGGGTCGTATATTGTTCCTGAAGGAGGATTGTTTGCCAAAGCCGCCTCGTGCAGATAGTTATCAACACTACCTTCTTCAACATCTCCCTCAGAACGCAGAAAGTCGACGAGAACAGAATCAATTGCAACACCATCCTGTGATACAAACAAGCTCGACGACAAGCCGCCATTAAATGGGGGAGCCGACCAATATGTTTTTCTCAGGCACTCGACAAAAAACAGGAGTGTCTTTCCTCCAAGATGCTCGTGACCCATCAGGTCGACGAGGGCGTTATATGAGCCCATTGGCCTGGCTCTAATGCCACCTGAGAAATCGTAGGCGGCGATTGCTTCATGCATAATAGCAGGGTTCCATCCATAATAGTATGGCCATTGGTTCGGATGCCATATCGAGCCGAAATGGTTCTTTGCACACAATGTTACGCCTGCAAGCTCGTGTGGTCTGGGCAGTGCAATGTTGATAAGGTATCTGGCTTCGGAGACAATTGTGGGAAGGCATACCTGCCCGCTATCCGGGACGATATCCGGGTCACCGTAGTGAACACGTGCGTTCGGGTCAGGTATGACTTTGATTCTTTCTCCCGGGTTTGGCCCGGGGCCTCCCTGATAACCACTGCGGTCAGTAGCATCTCCCTCGGCGAAATGCACACCGGGAAAATCTGTATGACAGTAATTATAAACAGGGTCGCCATGATAAAAAATACAGTCATAAACAGTAATGTCGAAATCCGGCACCCCGGCCACTTCCACTAATTGCCATAAAAGTGCATAAAGCATCTGGGGACATGGCCTGTTGGTCTGGCTGGAGGTCCATTCATATTCGCGAGAGAAGATATTATTAATTTTAATAGCAATCTTATCTCCACTTGTATAGCCGACATCGGTATTGTGGTTTGTCAGGTTGAAATATCTGAATATGGCGTCCCACGCCTCTGCCTGGTCGGCAATTCCCGTGAGGTTGCGAATTGCTCGGGACATCATACTATGGGCAACTTCCGGGTCTGTGCGGCTGTCTTCCCACCAGTCGCCTGCCGAGCTGTATTGGTCGTTAAGAGCCGGGTCATATATCCATACAACGCGCCCTGGATTGATACCTCTTGCTGTACCAATTGGGGTATTGGCGAAATCAACAGGAACAAATGGAGCCGCCTGCACAGATTTATTGGTAGTTATGATGACGGGCCAGAATATCGCCATAACAGCTACCGCTATACTGACGGCGCCGATTACATAACGCGATTGATGAAATAATCGTCTGGCCTTGCGATATGCAAATGTTGAGCCTATAAGCCCCAGCACCCAGATAACAAATCCCCAAGCTAATGGCTGGGCGACTCGCTGGCATGGATAAGTTGCTCTGCTTGGTTTGGGTAAAACGCGAATCAAAAACCAGATAAGCGCCAATAAGCCTATAATCGGAAAAAGCCACATTGCCCATCGTTTTAGCTTGTGTTTTATCGGTTTGCCTGTTTTTGGGCACACTTTAAATGTGCCTTCTTTAGATGGTCCCGGATGATACATAATTGGTATCCTTCTCTATTAGTTACGTATTTAAGTACCTTTAGTATAATCAATTTAGCTTGCTTTTGGAATGGCAAATCTGCTTCAGCAGGGATTGTGTCTTTTCAGTAGAGCTGTTGGGTTAATGTCACAATAATAATGTGGTCACTACGCATTGAGGAGGTTGTAGAACCATGCAAAGATAGCTTGGCTGTGTACCAGACTTAACTATGCGTTTGCTTTAACCTGCATATTAATGTAAAATGACGTCTCAAAATGTCTCACAATTTAAAGTGAAAGCTGTTTATGGTTCTTGAATCAGACTTGATTTCTGAAATTTTAGCAAATTAGGAGATAAATGAAGATGAAATATGCAGTCCGTCTGAATATGTTGGTTTTGGTCTTTTTCTTTTTTATTTTATTGTCTGGATGTAGTGCTGAGATTGGTACAAATTCGGCGGCCTTGGGGGATGAACTGAGTTGGCCGGTTATAAACAACGAAACCCGGCCCTGGTCGCGCTGGTGGTGGATGGGTAGCATTGTTAACGAAAATGACCTGACAACGGAGATGGAGAAATATGCCCAAGCTGGTCTGGGAGGTTTGGAAATCACACCTATTTATGGTGTTAAAGGTTATGAGGACCAATTTATTGATTACCTGACTCCAAAATGGATGGAGATGCTGATTCATGCTTTGGAGGAAGCCGAACGGCTCGATATGGGCATTGATATGGCTACGGGAAATGGCTGGCCTTTCGGGGGGCAGTGGATCGGAGCCGATGATGCCTGTAAAAATGTTGTCTATAAAACATATACTTTAAACGAAGGTCAGAGTCTTGATGAGCCTGTCAACTATATACAAAGACCAATGGTACGGGCAATAGGACGCCGGTTAGATATCTCAGAACTTAACGAGCCAATCAGTTCCAACGAGAATTTGCAGGCACTTGCTCTTGAACAAGTTCGTTTTGAGAAGCCATTGCCTTTACAGGTATTAATGGCATATTCGGACCAGGGTCAATCTCTTAATCTCACAGATAAAGTCAATACAGCGGGTAATTTGAACTGGACCGCCCCGGCTGGTAATTGGACATTGTATGCGGTCTTTCAAGGTTGGCATGGGAAAATGGTCGAACGCGCGGGCCCGGGAGGAGAGGGAAATGTCATCGACCATTTCAGAGCCGAAGCTCTGGAAAATTACCTGAGAAAATTTGACTTGGCATATATAGGTTATGATGTCAGCTCACTACGTGCGTATTTTAATGATTCTTATGAAGTCGATGACGCTTCGGGGGAGTCTAATTGGACTGACAATTTCTTTGAGGAATTCAGGATACGACGAGGCTATGACCTTCGCGAGCATTTGCCTGCGTTGTTTGGAAATGATTCGGCGGAAAAAAACAGCCGGGTCCTTTGTGACTATCGTGAAACTATTTCCGATTTGCTTCTTGAGCGGTTTACGATTCCCTGGCGTCAGTGGGCAGAAAGTAAAGGTGCCACAACTCGAAACCAGTCTCATGGTTCACCGGCCAATCTTTTAGACCTTTACAGCGCAAGCGGCATCCCCGAAACAGAAGGCTCGGATAGATTAGGATTTAAACTCGCCTCATCGGCCGCACATGTAACGGGTAAATCCTTGGCCTCATCGGAAGCCGCTACATGGCTGGATGAGCATTTTTGTGCATCTCTTGGTGACGTAAGGGCTGCTCTTGATGGGTTTTTCCTGGGTGGTATAAATCACATTTGTTATCATGGAACAAACTTTTCGCCACCGGAGGAAGATTGGCCCGGATGGATGTTCTATGCCTCTGTGAATTTTGGCCCGACCAATTCATTCTGGAAAGATTTCTCAGCCTTAAATATGTATGTTACCCGTTGCCAGTCTTTCCTTCAGGCCGGTCAGCCTGACAATGATGTGCTTGTTTATTTCCCCATCTACGATTCCTGGTCCCAGACAGACAGAAGTTTGTTACAGCATTTTAGGCAGTCTGTTTCTGGTGTTCTCGAACGTGATGGACAGTTGCTGCTTCAGGCTGGTTATACGTTTGATTTTATCTCAGACCGGCAAATTTCAAACGTGGAGTTCACGAATCGTTCGCTTCAGACGGGAGGCATTTCCTATAAGGCCATAGTTATACCTGAAACTCAGTTTATTCCTGTAGAGACATTCGAGAAACTGGTTGAGCTGGCGCAAGAAGGCGCTACCATAATTTTTGGAAACAGTTTGCCCTCTGATGTTCCAGGGTATGAGAACCTTGATGAGCGCCGAAGCAATTTTGAGAGGCTTATCGCTCAGCTCAATTTTACAGAAACTGGCAATTCGGATATTCGAAGCGCTGAGGTTGGTAGAGGCAGGATTTTAATGGCTGATGACTTGACACAATTACTGTCTTATGCGGGGATTGAACGCGAGACTATGGTGAACCAGGGACTCAAATTTGTCCGTCGCTCACTCCCGGAGGGTATATGCTACTATCTCGTTAATGACGCCAATGAACCGCTCGATGACTGGGTACCTTTGCAAGTCGATGCGAAATCTGTGGCGATTTATGAGCCAATGCATGGGAAAATGGGATTGGCTGCTGTGAGAACTTCCGACTCAGGTGTGAATGAGGTTTATTTGCGGCTTACACCCGGTGAATCCTGCATTTTGAGGACATTTGAAAATGTGATTAAAGGGCCGTTATATCATTATGTGAAAGTTTCAGGAGAACCTCAGGAAATCGAAGGCAACTGGTCTGTAAGCTTTGTTGATGGCGGACCGGAATTGCCTCCAAACCTTGAAATCCTGGAATTAGACTCTTGGACGAACTTCGGGCCGGAAGTGTTAAAGATATTTTCCGGTACGGCAAGGTACACCATTTCTTTCCAGAAACCTGTTGGAATCGTCGATGGATGGATGCTTGATCTGGGCCGTGTATGCGAGAGTGCGAGTGTGAGGCTCAATGGAACAGATTTGGGTACACTTATTGGGCCTGACTATCGGATTTCAATTCCTAATGATATAATGCAGGAAAATAACATTCTTGAAATTGAAGTATCAAACTTGATGGCGAATCGGATTGCCGATATGGACCGGCGGGACGTTAACTGGAAAAAGTTCTATAATATTAATTTCCCGGCCAGGAGAAGGGAAAATAGAGGTACAGATGGCCTATTCAATGCATCGCATTGGATTCCAAGAGATTCAGGTTTGATTGGTCCTGTACAATTAGTGCCAATTGAATCGATGGACTTTTAAGGTGTCGGAAATCGCTGGCGTGCGAACATGTGTGGCTTCTGCAGGGTGAAAAATCCGAGACAGTAGAATGATTACAAGAAGAACGTTTATTATAGGTTTGGCTGTTGTACCTATATCACGGTGTTTTCCCGGTGATTCCGGAGATTCTTTTCCTGCTGAACGTGTTTCTGGTTTCTGCAGGCGATTGAAGCCGATTGGGCGCATTCTTGAAATGAAGGATTGGTATGTCTGGGGAACGAGTCCGATTGATGGTCCTGATGGCAAAGTTCATGTTTTCTTTTCACGATGGCCGGCAAAGCGAAGAATGGGAGGCTGGATTAACAGCTCTGAAGTTGCACACGCTGTAGCTGACCGTCCTGAAGGTCCGTATGAATATATCGAAACGGTTTTAGCGCCCCGTGGTGAAGGCTTTTGGGATGGTACCACCTGTCATAATCCTCATATCCAAAAGATTAATGGCAAGTATTGTCTGTTTTATATGGGTAATTCCAACAGAAAAACAGATACCAAACGCATAGGACTTGCAGTGGCCGATACGTTTTCCGGCCCATGGAAACGTTCGGATAAGCCGCTTATTGAGCCCGGAGGTACCGATGTATGGGATAATCATTGCACATCAAATCCCGCCTTTATCAGGCATCCGAACGGGCAATATTGGCTATATTATAAATCATGGAACTCCAGTGAATATTATAATTCTTCTCATCCGACTGTTCGCGGAAACAGAAAATATGGACTTGCTATTGCTGATAAGCTTGAAGGGCCGTATACTAAATATAAGAATAATCCGCTGGTAGATTACTCCGGCTTGGGTGATAATAAACAAATCGAAGATGCTTATGTCTTTGTTGAAGAAGGTAAAGTTAAGATGATTGCCCGTGATATGGGAATTTTTAATCATGAAGTTGGCCTGTACCTGGAATCGGAGGATGGGATTAAATGGTCTGAGCCGAAGATAGCGTACTATCCGGTTAGAAAGTACGTCAAAGAACCGCCCGCTCCGTCTTACCTGAGAAAATATGGTCGTCTTGAACGACCGCAAATCCTGATGCGAAATGGCAGACCTGCCTATCTTTTCACTGCATCACAGGGAGGAAAATATATGAACTCTTCTGCATTTGTATTCAAAATTGCTTAAGTAGAAAAAGCTAATGCTTATGTTGGTAGTTTATTAAATACGTGTATTTTTTAAAATGAAGTGTATAGGAAAAGGAGTTAAAACAATGAATAGAAACAAATATGCACGAATCGTTGTAAATAGTGTCCCATTACTGACCTGTTTTTTGATAGCTATTGCTGGCTGTCAAACTGAATCAACTACAGAAATGGACCTTACGTCAGTTTCTGAATCGATGACCTCCACTACTGACTCAGGCGAGCTTCCTCCTGTCGACTGGGAGAATCCGCAACTGGTCGGGCGCAACCGCCTGTCGCCTCACGCGACAATGATGATTTATCCGGATGTTGAATCCGCCAAGCGGGCCGAAGCGATAGCCTCGGTTGAGGACAGGTCGAGGTCTCCGTGGTTCCGTTCGCTTAACGGCGACTGGAAATTTCATTGGTCCCCGAATCCGGAGGAAAGACCAAAGGACTTTTACACAACCTATTTTGATGATAGCGGTTGGGATACAATTCCTGTCCCCTCGAACATAGAGACTCAGGGCTATGGTGTAGCTATCTACACTAATGTGAGATATCCGTGGGATAGATCGCGAGCTCCGAAAGTTTCAAGCGATCACAGGCATGTCGGCTCTTATCGCAGCACTTTTGAGGTGCCGTATGCATGGGACGGTCGGCGCATTTACATTGCCTTTGATGGTGTTAATTCCTTTTTCTATCTTTGGGTCAACGGCAAAAGCGTTGGTATGAGTAAAGACAGTCGAACAGTTGCCGAATTCGACATCACTGATTTTGTTAAGTCTGGCGAGAACCAGATTGCCGTACAGGTATTTCGCTGGAATGATGGTTCGTGGATAGAAGACCAGGATTTCTGGCGTCTGAGCGGCATCTTCCGCGATGTTTATATCTGGTCGACCGATAAGCTCCATATTCGTGACTTTCAGGTTTCAACAGCGCTGGATGGCAGATTGCGAAACTCCGCTTTGACAATTGATATGGCTATTCAGAATATGACAGACAGGGCCGAGAACGTGACACTAACCGCAGAACTGCTTGATGATAAGGGTAATCAGGCAATGTCGACGATTTCGACACCTTGCCATTTACCTCCTGCACAGGAGACGCGTCAATTTTTGACAACCAGCGTTCGCGATGTTCGCCTGTGGTCGGCTGAATATCCGAATCTATATCGTCTGCTGTTGACTCTGACCGGCTCAGATGGAAATGTTATTGAAGTAATTCCAGTCAACATCGGTTTCCGGCAGGTGCTGCTCAGAGATGGCAATTTACTGGTCAACGGCAAACGGATTTTTATAAAGGGAACCAACAGACATGAGCATCATCCCATTCGGGGACATTATGTACAGCCGGGGGATATGATTCAGGACATAATGTTAATGAAACAAAATAATATAAACTCGGTGCGTACGAGTCACTATCCAAATACACCTGTATGGTATGATATGTGCGACCGCTATGGAATATATCTTGTCGATGAAGCTAATATTGAGTGTCATGGTAATCAAAGGCTCACTAGGAATCCTGAGTGGCAGGCTGCTTATATGGACCGTACTCAACGTATGGTCGAGCGTGACAAGAATCACGCTTCGATAATTATATGGTCGGTGGGTAATGAGAACGGCTGGGGACAAAACCTGCACGCTACATCTTCATGGATGCGCCAGCGTGATGCCGGGCGTTTGGTGACTTCGTGCGAAGCCGGTCGCCGTCCCAACACCGATGTTTATTGCCCGATGTATAGTAGGCCGAGGTCATTAGATGAGTATTCGTCTCAAGAACAGTATCGTCCATTTATTTTAATCGAGTACGCCCACGCAATGGGTAACAGCACGGGTGATATATGGAGCTACTGGTCGCTGATTTATTCAAGGCCGCATTTGCAGGGCGGTTGGATCTGGGATTGGGTGGATCAGGGCTTACATCAACCTGTTGTTGAAGGCCGTAATGGTCGGTTCATCAAAGTTAAAGCCGGAGATAAAACCTTCCAGGCGTTCGGTGGAGATTTCGGTCCTCCGGGAACACCCAGTGACCAGAATTTCTGTTGTAATGGACTTGTTTCGGCGGACCGTACACCACACCCCGGCCTGGCGGAGGTGAAAAAAGTCTATCAGAATATCCAGATCAAAGCGGTTGATTTGGCACAAGGAAAAATCGAAATCAAAAATGGCTATTTCTTCACAAATCTTAACGAGATTGTAAATGGGGGCTGGTTTATTAGTGCGGATGATAAAGTTATTGAAACCGGCACACTTGACAATCTGGATATCAGCCCTGAGAATTCTCTGGAAATGACTGTACCATTTAAGGCTATTTCTCCGGAGCCGGGCGTGGAATATTTCCTGAATTTAAGCTTCAAGCTAAAAGAAAAACAAATGTGGGCCCCGGCAGGGCACGAATTGGCATGGGAACAGTTTAAGTTACCGATTGAAAAGCCAGCAGTCGCTATGAATCCGGCCCAAATGCCTTCACTTAAGGTCGCTGACCAGGGTGGCATTATTAAAGTTGAGGGTGAGCATTTCTCAGTTGCTGTCGATAAAACCACTGGTTTCCTTAGTTCGATGCGTTATAAGAACACCGAACTGGTCAAAGAGCCTCTTGCCCCTTATTTCTGGCGTGCGCCGACTGATAATGACCGGGGTAACGAAATGCCGCAGCGTTGTGCCATCTGGAAAACCGCCATGCAAAACTGGAAGGCCAGGTCTGTTGAAGCACATCAGCTGTCACCGCAGATTGTCCAGGTCAAGGTTGTATCGTACATCGAAGAAGTGCAGGGCGATTACACATTAAATTATCAGATATATGGAGATGGCTCTGTAATGGTTGATATGGAAGGCCAGGCCAATAAAGCTGAGCTGCCTGAGATACCGCGATTCGGAATGAAGATGGTATTGCCGCAGGGATTTGAAACAATCCGCTGGTTTGGACGTGGACCTCAGGAAACATACTGGGATCGCTGCGATGCTCGTATTGACCTATATCAGGGAGCTGTCGATGAGCAATACTTCGATTATTCCGAGCCTACCGAGAGCGGCAATAAGGTTGATGTACGCTGGGTGGCTTTAACTGATGATAAAGGGGTGGGACTTGTAGCGGTAGGTATGCCTCTACTTAGCGTTTGTGCGCTCCACTATACGGCTGAGGACCTTGATGGCCCAGAACATCTTTACGAGGTGCAGCATCGTGATGATATTTACCTGAATCTGGACTTTCGACAAATGGGTGTCGGTGGTGATGACAGTTGGGGCGCCCGTACGCATAGTGAATTTACATTACCAGGAAACCAGAAATATTCGTACCGCTTTTGTCTTAGGCCGTATAATCCATCTATGGGAGATTTACAAAAGGTTGCTCGCAAGGCTTCGCCAGCTCCGATTCAATAATATTTGGTGCGGACTAAGTTAGTGTTTTATTCGCGTCCTGCTTGCCAGGGTTCCTGATGGCCGGGGAGTGTACCGGCTCTGGGTGTGGCCATTGTAATGGGCATTTGTACAGATATTTCTTCGGAACTGCGAACAAGCCTGCCCAGCTTTTCCTTTGTAACTCGAACTGGCTCGACGACAAGTTCAGGGACACTGTAAGTCCAAAGGCAGGAGTCATAGTGGCGGGGGTCTTTCTGTGGTAGTAGTATTGGTTTGTGTACCTTACCGCTTTTATCCACATGTGCAATATATATTCGGGTAAAAACACCGCTGTTTCTTTTACTACTGAAGACAATCCACCGGCTGTTACTTGACCAGCTATGCCAGGTTTCGCTTTCATCACTGTTGATATCGAGTCGGCGATACGTGTGCTCGTCTGTTTTTTGAGCTTCTTCGAGGTTCATCATATACAGGTCGCTGCTTTGCTGATAAACCGGAAAACAGCCATAATTGCACATACAGAAAAGAAGCCAGTTGCCGTCAGGGCTAATCCGCGGCAAAAGGATGCTTTGGTCTGTATCCCCGGCTGAAAGCACAGTTTCCGGTTGGCCCCAACGGTCGCCGGCGAGGTCATAACTTGCTCGGACAAGGTCGTACTTGATTTGGTCATAGGATTTGGGGACTGTGGTACGGTCCGACCACGTTATCGGTGCACTACAGAAGTATAAGTAGCGGCCGTCAGGGGACCAGGTTGGATATGTTTCAAGCTGTTCTTTCCTGGCAAGACCCGGTGAGGTCTTTACAGTTTTTGAGTCAACCTGGTAGTAAGCCATCAGGGAATCGAAGTCCATCACGTCCCGAGGCTCGTTTGCAGAGGAATGAAAAAATTGTCTGACCATATTTACGGAAAAAGCAACCACGCGGCCGCTGGGATGCCATGAGGCATATCCGAATTTTGTTCCGACCATTATTACTTTTTCATCTTCAATAAATAAAACCGAACTGCCAAATCC
>CAZJIR010000016.1:0-17455 GCA_964546095.1 uncultured Pirellulales bacterium | reverse complement strand
AGCTCTTTTCGTGTTGGCCACGCTGTGCCATAGACCCGCTGGAGCATTTCTTGTGTCGGGTCACCGTGCCAATAGGCACCGGCTACGGACATAATTTTAAAGTGTCCAACTTTACCGGTGCTTGGAACATGTGGGCCCCGGCATAAATCCTCGAAATCATCAGAATGAAAATAAAAACTAATAGCTTCACTATCAGAGCGTTTCACATTGTCGGTCTTGTATTTGTCACCCGCCAATTTCGCCAAAGCTTCTGTCCTGTTCATCTCCTTACGAACAAATGGTTCGTTGGATTTCACGATTTCGACCATCTTTTCCTCGATTCGCTCGAAATCGGTCGGACGTATCGACTCATCAAGGTCAATATCATAGTAAAATCCATCTTCAACGGTCGGCCCATAGACCAGCTTCGTTTCCGGCCAAATACTGCATATAGCTTCAGCCATTACATGAGCACAGCTATGACGCAACACATCAAGACCTTCTTCATCTTTAAGAGTAACGATTTGAACCTCTGTTTCGTTATTAATAGGTGTGGACAAATCGACTAATTGGCCATTTATTTTCGCCGCTACAGCCGCCTTCGCAAGTCCCGGTCCTATCTGTTCAGCTAATTGTCTTGCCGTCGCTCCATCGGCAACATCCATTGTGCTGCCATCAGGAAGTGTCACTTTTACCATATTTCTATCCGATATTACCAACCTTTTTGTGTTTGCCTGCGAATATATCAGCGAGGCTGAAATTGTCAATACTATTTATCGTCCGATTTATTTCTTGTCATAAGAAGCTTCTCCACTTATAATATAGGTAGTCTTTGGAAAGTACAAACTTATAGTGAGGAAGGTAGAATGGATGTAAATCTGGTACTGTTCAAAAAAGACGGCTCACAACAATCTTTTTCCCTGCCGAGCAATATCACGATGCTGGGCCGACGTCACGACTGTGATCTATGTATCCCCTTAATGGAAGTTTCCAGAAGGCACTGTCAGTTGAGCCAGAACAACGAGTCTATGAAAATTCGTGACTTTGACTCACGTATCGGCACATTTCTTAACGGCAAACGCATAAATGAGACAACGGTTAAGGCCGGTGACTATATCAGAATAGGCCAGCTCACATTCCAGCTTCAGATAGACGGTAAGCCTGAAAAACCTGCCCCACCCACGTCAGCCCGACTAAAACCCCCAAAGCCAGCACCAAAACCAACTCAACCAAAAACTACAACTGAAGAACCTTCAGACAGTTTCCCTGATATAGATCTGGATGCGGATAAGTCCGATTCATTCCTTGCCGAACTTGAAGACCTTTGATTTGGTTTCTACTTTTTTACTAATCGCTGTGAAAAACATACTTTGACTTTTTTAGAGAATCTTTAAACTTGCCAATACCTACAAAATATATTATTCTGATAATTGCGAGTTTTTGTCTTCCGTATTTGCTGAAAGAGAAGCTATATGCAAATTTCAGGTTTTATCGAAATTCTTTCAACAAATCTAAACTGCCTGTCACTGGCAAAGGTCAGCTTGGCCTCATTCTTAACATCTCTGCCTTTTAATCCAGTAAAGCTCGTTTTTTTCGTGGCATGGGTATATTTTTGCCTATACTTGATTCAACGCACTCAGTTTAGCCCACTGGTGCCAATCAAATACAAGGCAGTTGCCTATATTATCACGCTTTTCACAGGACCGATACTTCTGTTTATCCTGCTGATAGTAGATACGGCTAAAAAATCCTTTCAAAGTAATTACAGCATCATTGATACAATAAAACAACAGGTCCAGGACGTTATTGCCAATATTCGGTCTCGAAGCCAGAGAATCAGCGAAGACGATACTATGATAAGGCTGCTTGATTCATCAGGCAAAAGTATTGATGAGATATACGGCCACAGTGACAAAAAGAGACTGGACAGCCGTATCCTTGACTTAACTGAACAAATTATCGTCGATGCTCTTGAGCGGAGGGCCAGTGACATTCTAATCGACCCTACAGATGAGTCAACATACACAATCAGACTGCGGATAGATGGTGTGCTCAGAATAGTTAAAGAACTTCAAACTGAAACCAGCAAGGCGGTTGTAAACAGTATCAAAGCTGTTTCGAGTATGGACATCTCCGAAAAACGCAGGCCGCAGGATGGCGCATTTATAGCAAAGAAAGGCCAAAAAACTGCTTCCTTTCGAGTGGCAAGTGCCGGTGTTTTCAACGGTGAAAAGCTTTCGATAAGGATATTGAACCAGGATGCAAGCACATTTACCATAGCCGACGTAGGACTCACTAAAAAGCAATATTCAATTATTCAGGATGCTATAAGCAAACCTTCCGGCATGATATTGATATGCGGCCCTACTGGCAGTGGAAAAACTACCACCCTGTATGCAATGCTTAACGAAATAGACCGATATACCCGCAATGTCATCACAGTTGAAGACCCGATTGAAGCGGTGCTGCCAACAGCCAGTCAAATTGAAATTAATCCGAAGGCTGAGATTACTTTTGCAAAAACTTTACGCAGTGTTTTAAGGCAGGACCCTGATGTGATATGTGTAGGTGAAATACGAGATGAGGAGACAGCGGAGATTGCACTTAGAGCATCTCAGACCGGTCACCTTGTCCTGGCAACAATACACTGTGACAGCAACGCAACAGCGTTGGTCAGATTGCTGGATTTAGGAATATCACATCTTCTGTTATCATCGGGATTGAGTCTTCTGTCTTCTCAGAGGCTTCTTCGCTGTCTTTGCAAACACTGCAAAAAGCCGGCCCAGCTAAGTCAGGATTTAATCCAAAAACTCCAAAGAAAAGGTATAAACTATAAAAATATTTTCGAAGCTAAAGGTTGTAAGAATTGCGAGGGAACCGGCTATTTTGGAAGAACCGCCATCTGCGACCTTATGGTCATAACCGAAAAATTGAAGTCTGATATCGCTAATAATGAAGCATCTATTGCTGATTTGAGAACAGAAGACGATAAAAGCAAAAAGTCAAAGCTCAGAAAAGAAGGCTTAAAAAAGGTCACATCTGGAATAACAAGCCTCGAAGAACTGAAAAGAGTGATAGGATAAAGTTTATGGTGTTTTGGGCAGGCATATTGGCAGGTGGGTTTTTTATCTGGTTCGCTGTTAAAATAGGCTTTTACGAAACATGGGCCTTGCTCTTCAATATTGTAATTTCAATCTATCTTGCCATATTTCTGACACCAATAATTTTAGATATCATACCGACAGCCGGTGAAACACAGTACTGTAGCGCCCTGGCTCTGATAGTTACAGCAGCAGGGACTTTTCTAATCTTGTTCGGATTAACATACATCTTTTTTACAGGCCAATATAAGGTCCCATTTCCAAAAATATTTGATATTCTCTTCTCAGGTGTGCTGGGCTTCCTTGCCGGCTTTCTTGTTCTCAGCTTCATAGCTTTTGTCATTACAGTTACTCCAATTTCTCAAAACCGCTTCGTAAAGCAGATTGGTCTCAACAGACAATCTCAGCAGGCCAACATATCATATATTTGCTGGTGGTGTGATTTGGTTAATTGGATAGCATCTTCGCCTGAATCAAAGATAACAAGTGAACAAGCTATCAATCAGTTGCTCGACAGCACCCAACCAAAAGAACGGAACAAAATAGGTGAAGAAACCGGAACAGATACGCCCGCCGAACTCAATGAATCAATAACAAGTCATAGCCGGTCTGATTCACGGTAAAATATCGAACATGCCCTACTCTCGACTATTTCTCACACAATGGTTTTTAATTAAGACTACGAAAGCGAGCAAGTCCCGCTGGGGCAGGCACTCGTCGGACACGGGCCGCTCGGGCAGGATTCGCAGGTCTGGCCTGATGATTTACCCTGGCCAACAGCAAAACCACTCAATGGCTTTTGTAAATCTGAACTGTTGCATTTTTCGCAGCTATGTTTTTTCGGAGTCCTCGATTTTTCGAGAAACTCCATAGTATGGCCACACTTGTTATATTTGTACTCAAATATTGGCATTTCTTAATCTCGTATTAAAAATCGCTGTCAATTTACTCACCAATTAATAATTTTATAAGCTCCTTTTGTTGAGAGAAGTCGGGAACGATAACATGTGCACCGGCTTTGAACAGACGCGTGCGTTTCTCTATGCTTAAGCCGTGCCGGCGGATTTCATCGCTTGCAATTCCGATGGCGATACCTCCTCGCTTTCGGCACTCACGTAACTCAACAGGACCATCGCCGAAGACAGCTAATTCCGGACCCTGCAGATTATGTTCGGTCATTATCTTTCCGATGACCATCTTCTTGGAATACTTCGTGACATCTCCGAGGGCCCCGTATATACCGCCATCAAAAAACTCAGCGTAACCAAGTGCTTCGGATTCGGCGAGCACATCCTGATGGTCCGTTCCACTGGCCAGATAAAGTTTTATACCTCTTCGGCGCAGGTCCTTTAAAAATTCCAACGAACCTTTAATTGTATAGTCATTGATATTAAGCTCACCCCGCTTGAATTTTTCGATACGCTTGTTAACAAGCTCCATCAAAGCATCATTATAAATTTCCTTATAGCCGAATTTTTCAAGCACTTTATCAGGACCAACGATGCCGAACTCTTTAACCATCTCGACAAGGGCTTCCATTTGAATAATTGTCTGAATACCTGTGGATTTCTCGATATATTCGGTTACACGGTTCCGCACTTTATGATAAAGGGTTTCATCTGCCGTTTCGTACTTATCACCGAGAATGGCCTTAATCATTACCGGGGCCATTATCTGTTCCCAGCCCTGTCTTAGCGTGCTGATGGTTCCATCATTGTCAAACACGGCGTGTTTAATTCGACCAAAAGGTATTGATTCGTAGCAAAGCTCTATTTCGCTATCGTCAACATAGCAAGCCCCACGTCGGTCGGATGCAAGTTCCGGCTGATAGATATAATCGGCGTCCCTGCCCAATTCGATTATTTCCGCACCTGATGCAGTGCCGGTCTGGAATAATTTCTGGACGGTAACAGCGGCGGCAAAATTCGCAAACTCAGCCGCCTCCGCCGGCACAATACCTGCACCCAGACATAAGGCCAGTGCACTCGTTACTGTATCTCCGGCTCCGACAATATCGAGCTTCTTCAATAATTGAATACCCGGAACCTCGTGTATACCATCTGCATCAACGGTTATGATGCCGCGTGGGCCGCGGGTAAGAAACACAGGTTTATTGAACTGCTGATAAAGGTTTCGTGCATATTTTTTCAAATCGGCCAACGTAATTACATCGCCCAAATCAACATCGACATTGTTTAACTTAGCAGCTTCCAAATCATTTGTTTTACGGTAAATGTTTTTGGACTTATGGCCGTAGTGTCTCGAATCGAGCAGAACTTTTTTTTCTGCATACTTTTTAAAGAGAGAATTGGCCTGCTCTATGAAAGATTCATTTGTAATACTGCCGGGTACCTGCTGGTTTACTATTAGAATATCTGCGTTTTTCAGGGCATCTGTAATACCGTCCAGAAGAATCTTGTCGGTCGCCTCAGTTCGTTTATTGAAAAAGCCAAAATCAACCCGGGGTTTTTCGTTACCCTCGAGGTATGGCTTGCCGAATGTCACTGTATCGAAGTTTTCTTTCTGAACAACCAGACAGGTCGTATCAACATCCAGCTCATGAAGCTGACGCCTGATCTCTCTGCCGAAGATATCATCTCCGACAACTCCTATCACCTGTATAGCCGCCGGTTCAAGAGCGGCGAGATTTGCGACAACGTTCGACGCCCCTCCGAGCGAATAATAATGTTTACTGACAGCCTGGGCCTGCAGGCCGGTTTCGAGCGAGACTTCCGAGCCACGAGAATCGAGTAGCCAGTAAGCATCAAGACAAAAATCACCGTAAACTGCTACCTTTACGCTCTTAATCCGAGTCAGTATTTCTTTGATGCGCTCTTCTTTCATAGTTCCGTACTTTATTTAATCTTTTTTAGTAGTTGCTCAAGTCGCTTTATAGACTGCACCATACAACGAACGGTATGATAGTTCACTTTCCAGGAATGGCTCATATGCGTCCAGACAGGTTCACCTTCTCTTTTAAGCAGCGGCCACCACTCACCCACAGGATGATTTATCATCTTGTCAAAAACAAAACGATGCACATTTAAATAGGCCGGCCAGTATTTTTCAGGCCCGAAACGCAAAGCACCCTCCAACATCCCAATCATAACTTCAGCCTGCTGCCAGAACTCTTTCTCCCTGTCATAAACACCGCCGGCATGTGGCCCTTCCACGTAAACACCACCGTATTCATCATCGATACCGTTTTTCATTCCATGGTCCATCGCCTTTTTGATAATGTCCCGATATTCTTTAAAACCAGAACCCATAATATCTGTAGCGTGGGCGAGCAGCCAGGCAAATTCCACATTGTGACCGGCCGAGGTATTGTCTTCGGCATTAGTTTTTTGACCGCCTTCCGAAAATCGGTCCCAGCCCCAGACAATATCGAACTTTATCTGCGGCGCAATCTGCCAGTCAGGCGTGAACTGAGGTATCCCCGTGGCGTATTTTGGGTGCAGGATTCTCTTTATCAGAATATCAATATCTTCGAGCAGTTTTCGTCTGTGCACGCTCCTGCCACTGCACTCATACAACGTGGTAAACGCCTCCATCATGTGCATATGAACATCGAGTGTCTTTCTGTCACCACCTCCGCTGCCCGGCCCGCACAGGTCCCAGTTTCTTTCAAACATCTCGAAATATCCGCCATACATCGTATCGGCGCAATATTTCTGGATAAGGTCGAAAACCTTCTCAGCATACTCCAATCCCCTTGAGTCACCTGTTGCTAATGTATATTCGCTGAGCGAATAAATCGCGAAGCTAAAGCCATAAAGAATCTTCTTATCGATAGCAACATTACCTTTACGGTCAACCGTCCAGAAGAAACCTCCGTATTCGTTATCCCACATTTTATTGATAAGAAAATCAACGCCATGCCTGGCATATTCTGCACATCTTCCATCGCCGTAGCCTGCCCGATGGGCCGAGGACATTGTATATACGGTACGCGTCTGTGCGATTAATGATTTCTCATCATCGCCCGTATCGTTTCCGTCTTTGTCGAAATGAGTTATAAAGCCGCCGTTCTGTTCATCCTTGCAACGGTCAAGCCAGAAAGGAAGTAATTCTTCAGTCAAATGCTTATTACACTCTTCAAGACAAGCCGACACCTGATTTGCATCAATAGTCATCTCGCAATCCCTTCAATTAGTCATTGGGAATCCATGAACAACTCAGCTTAATGATATAATCGCAGTATATTAACAAAAAAGCGCGCTCACAGCAACGGGCATTGGATGCAAAATTAGAAGTGGCAAATTTCCCCGGCAAAGTACAACTCCGCCTGAGTATCAACTACAACATTAATTCCTGGCCTGGTCGAGGATGAGGTCTTTAACTTTTCGGCTGGGCAGATTCAGCGCGCCATAAGCGGCAGCGGCCGCACCTCGAAGGTCATCATCTGTATCTTCCGAACTTATAAGAGTATAAATTCCATCAACCATCGACTCAGTCAGCATGTTGGCGTTTAATTTCGCTGAGGTAGCAAGTGAATTAAAGGCCGTTATTCGAACATCAAGGTCGTTGTTAGTATCGAGAGCCATTGAAGCTATTGCCCGTTGTGCGCCGGGGCTGTTCAGATGAGCTAAAACCTGGCCGGCCAATTCCTGGATTCGCGTATCATTTACTGCGCTTACAAGAGCACCCTGAGCAATGGATAAATCGATTACAGGATTCCTCGTTTGAGCTAACTTTAGCATAACTTCGGCCGCACGGACTGCATAGTCATCAGCTATCTGCTCATTCCACTGTCCGGCCATTCCAGCCCAGTTAGTACCCTCCTGTTGATTCTGTCCCAAAGCCTCAGCCAAATTCATAATGACCAGCTTACTTTCGGCAAACGGTTCCTTAGGACCCGCAGAGGCAATTGCAATCGCGGCACTATATCTTACTCTTATATTATTGAAAACCAACGCTTGAAGCAGAGGTTGAGTCGGGCCAATTCGATAAAGCAACGATTTTTCACCCGCGGTTCTATTCAACGCCTCAATAGCACCAAGTGCAACGCTGGCATTCCTGTCTTTGACCGCCCGAGCAAGGGCCTGATGGAGATATTCAACTCCCGCGGTGGAGGCGTAAACAAGTGCACCGTCATGGCTTTCGCCAAAATACTCCGGCATCATCTCGACGCCCGCTGACTCGGCCTTGAAAAAAGCTGCCAGCCACAGGCCGATAGCCGGACCAAATCCTTCATCTGCCCTAAGCGCCCATTCACAGCTTCGCATCGCCATAAGCTCGTTAAAGTATCTTTTATCAACTTCTTCCGGAACCAATCGCTGCCGTCCAGAATCCCAGAACCACACATTGGCAATATCAGCATCCCCTGCCGGCGCCAACGATTGTGCATGGTAATAATATTTCTCAGCAAGGTCGAAGAATAGCTGGGCGGCCGAAAGTCGCAAAGCACCAGGATCAATTTGACTAAGGCTGTTCTTAGCCAATTCACGAAGCTCAGGTGACACATCATTCTCGACGATAAATTTCAAATACGCCTGTGATTGGGGATAACCAATTTTTCCCAGAGCCATTATTACCTGGGCCTCAACCGCCACATTGTCACTCTGCAGGGCGGCCGCAAGAGGTCTTATTGCATCCCTGCCAATCTTCGGAAGTGCCCTGACAATAAATGGAAATTCGTCTCTGCGGGATTCGTTTGCTATTGCATCGAGCATATGTGGTATTGCGTATTCACCTGCGTTGCGAAGCCGTTTTACACCCATCATCCAACCACGGTCCGTACTGCTTAGCCTTTTTATCTCCGCGTAAATTACTTTCGGGTCGGCCCGGCTGATAAAGCTGCCTCGCTCGATAATATCGAGAATACTGCGGCCCAGTTCAGCCAGCTCAGGGTCAGGTGCAATTTCATTAACTCGCAGTAAAATCTGATAATCCTGTGGCTCTTTTTTACTCAGTTCAAATAAATGTACAGGGTCGGGACTGCTTTTAAGAAGAAGCCGTGCATGGTCCTTGGCCAAATCAAATCGGCCTATCTTTATATAATGTAGAGAATCGTTCCAGCAATCGACTCTACCCTGTTTGATAACACCCAGTACTTCTTTGGTTAAATTAGCCAGTTCAGTATCGGAAGTCGTTTCGGAAAGTGTTATTAGTATATTATAATCATCCGGTTTGTTAGCAATCAATGAAAGTAATTGAATAGGCTTAGGGCGGGCATCAAGAATGGCCTGCCCATATCCTTTGGCCGAATCGGGCTGGTTATCTCTAATAGAACTCAAAAAATTGTTCCAGTCATCCTCAAGAGTCTGAGCAAAACTGGCGCTAACTATAAAAAGTGCTGCTGCTAAAATAACTACGGCGGTTTTTCCGTTGAACATCTAAATTTCTCCCAAAAACTCTTTGCTTTCCTATCACAAAACCAGACCCAACGGCCAAAAATATATAGATAAAGAACCTGGTTTGCCGGCCCTTACCTCCAAAAACCCGTATCGGGACGATTTTTGTCTGCAAAACGTGGACAAAAATACGCTTCAATGATAATATAGTACAAGTAATTATCTTTTTTGTCAATAAAAAACCGGTTTACTTGTCGGAATAAGCGTCGATGAAACACTTTACACTCGGATTTCAGAGGGGTTTCTTATACAATATCGGACATGCTGTCGATTTCGCCCGTGAACAGGGTATATAAAAAACGCTTAAGGCACATAGGGGGCATAATTATGCGTAAAACTAAAGGATTTACGTTAATAGAACTCTTAGTAGTAATTGCTATTATCTCGGTTCTAATGGCCATCCTTTTACCGGCTCTAAACAGAATGAAAGAGCAGGGCAAACGCGCGGTTTGTCAGAACAACGTTAAGCAGTTGGCTCTCGCCTGGAATATGTACGCCGACGAGAACGACCATAATATTACAAATGCCAACACAAACGAAGACCCCTACACAGAGGATGGAATTCCCTGGGTGATATGGGAAGAAGATGGTTCTACAGAAGAAGAAAAAATACAGGGGCTTCATGATGGAGCTTTATATCCATATTGCCCTGTCGATAAGCTCTACAAGTGCCCCACAGGTGAACGTGGAGAGATAATTACTTACGCTATAGTTGACTATATGAACGGCCATGACGAGATTAGTGGGTCCACTCTGGCTCCATTGAAAAAAAGAACACAAATTCGCAACGCTTCCAGGCAGATTGTTTTTCTCGACGAAGGCCGGCTGAGCCCCTCAAGCTGGACTATTTTCTATTACCAGGAACGATGGTGGGACCAGATTACGGCCAGACACGGTAACGGTACAAACTTCTCTTTTGCAGATTCACATACCGAATACTGGAAATGGAACGACCCGCGAACGGTAGATATTGCAAAAATGGATTACAACTACTGGCAGGGAACAGGCCGCAATGGCACAGAATCTTACACTCCAGGTAACATGGATTTGTACAAGGTCTAAAGAGGCGCATGGGGAAAATTAGGCTATGAACCTTCACTTTGGTAGTGCCTTTTACCTGTTAATATCTGATAAAAAAATATCTTGATTCGCCACTTTTAATTTGCATTTCGGCACAGTTCCCGATATAATACCGGACGCAAGGCCGATTCTGCTTAAAGCAGCCCAACGGCGATGAGGAAAAACAAACTAACGAGGGAGAAAATGATGAAATATACAATTCTAATCACTGTTTTTCTTCTACTGATTTCTAACACTTTCGCCACCGAGTTACTGGTGCCAAGCCAGTACCAAACAATTCAAGCTGCCATAGATGCAACCGTTGACGGTGACATAGTCATAGTCGAGCCTAATACATATCGTGAAAATATCAACTTCTTGGGCAAGGCTATTACAGTACGTAGCGTCAATCCCAGTAGCTGGGACACAGTCAGAACCACAATTATTGATGGAGGTGGAACAGGAACCACATCTTCACGCAACCGAGTTATTATAGACGGTGGTATTGGTTGGCCAAGTTGTGTAACATTCAATGAAGGTGAGACCAATAACAGCATACTGGAAGGACTAACACTGACAAATGGTTCAGGAACTCATATGAACCCTTTTGACTCACCACACATATCTGATCAAGCAAAGTTCGGCGGGGGCATACTCTGTGTGGACAGTTCCCCAATTATACGCCTTTGTAATATCAAAAACAATGGAGAAGAATATCGTACTTCCGGTGGTGGAATTGCCCTTATAGGAAACTGTGAAGCTGTTATTAGCAACTGCTTTATTACAAACAACATAGCTAACGCAGGTGGCGCAATCTTAATTCGAAGTAATCCACCCGAACAGTCAATAAGCGAAATAAGAAATTGTACTATAGCAAATAATAGTATGTACAGTTTCGGATTTGATGGAGAATATGAAGTTGATTGTCGAGATACAAAACCCATCATTTACAATACAATTATATGGAGTAAGGAAACTCGAAGTTTGCTTATAGCGGACCCATCGCTCGTGGCGTATTCCTGTGTGAGAGAGGCTTATATATTTGACGAAAATTACCATGAATTTTCAGAACCCTATGAACTTACTGAAACAGGCAACATTAGTCACAAGCCCGGTTTTGCTTACGCATCTTTGCATTATCCACCGGAGCAGGATTACTCTTATCATTTATTACCGGATTCGCCCTGCATCAATGCCGGTGACCCAACTTTTGAAGCCAACGGCCAAACAGACATAGATGGCCAACCGCGAGTTATGGCCGGAAGAGTTGATATCGGCGCCGATGAGGTCGTACCGGAAATAACTGTACGTAAACCAGTCGGCGGCGAAACATGGTCAGCCGGAAGCACACATGAAATTGCATGGTCGAGTTACCAAATAAATAATGTAAATATTCATTTCAGCGAAGACGGCGGCGCTAATTTCCAGCCGATTGAATGTAATATTCCCAGCACAGGCAGCTATATATGGCAAACACCGGCTACAACGATTTCAAACCAGTGCGTTATTCTGATTGAACCGAGTATCACCGATCCAGATGTCGTCTGTACTAACAGCGGCGTCTTTACAATACAACCTTATTCTGCAGGCACGGAAGTTGAATCGAAATGGAAATCACTCGGCGGGGATTTCAATCGGACCTCCCTGAGTGAAAACACTGGACCTGAGCTTGGCTGTATCAAATGGAAGTTAGAAATAGATGGCGCAGTTCCGGCGAGTATTACTATCGGCTCTGAAAACAGAATTCATATCGCCTGTGAAGATGGAAAATTATATACACTCAATGAAGATGGCAGTTTGCTTTGGAGTTATGATGCAAATTCACCACTTCTTAGTTCACCAACAATTGGGCCCGACGGCTCGGTATATGTTGGAAGCGAAAATGGCAAGCTCTACGCAATTGATATCAACGGTAATCTACAGTGGACGCATGATACCGGCGGTTTTATTTACTCTTCCCCCGCCGTATCAGAAGAAGGCAATATATATGTTGGCTCACAGGATGGCTTACTTTATGCGCTCGATTCTGATGGCAGTGAGTTGTGGAGTTTTGCAACGGATGGGATAGCCGACCTTTCCGGCTCAATCCTCGCCTCACCATCAATCGGCATCGATGATTCAGTCTATATCGGCGGATTGTACGACCCTAACCTTTACGCACTTGACCCGGACACAGGCGCTTTAAGATGGATATGTACTTTCGAATCTAAAGGCTGGGCATTTGCTTCACCAATCGTTGCAGCAAACGGCACTATATATCAGACACTGATTTACGACCCAAATCTATATGCAATCGACCAAAATAACGGCGCTATTATCTGGTCGGTAAATTTAGCAGACCCCTGCAGCAGCTTCTTCGACCCCAACTACAGTGAAAATTATGGTAATGCATCCGGCTGGTCCGAACCGGCTTTAGGGCCGGATGGAACTATCTATGTTAGCTTCGACGACCCATACTTAAGGGCGGTTGACCCCGATGGAAACATAAAATGGATAACACATCTCGGAACAATAGGCGGCTTTACTTTAACCGTCGGTAACAATGGTCTTATCTACGCCGCAAGTGACGATGGCCATCTTTACGTAGTAGATTCTGACGGCAGGGAGGTCTCTCGCTTCCAAAGTGATAACTGGCTCAGCTACCCTGTTATTGCAGCGGATGATAATATTATAGTGACAAATTCAAGGGACAATTCTTTTCTGATTGAATATACAAAAAATACAGTATTTGCAATCAGTTCGGAATGCGATGAAGGACAGATGCCAGACCTTGAATGGACTGGTGATTTGAACTCGGATAGTAATGTAAACTTCACCGACTTCGCTATGCTCGCAGAGCAATGGCTAAACAAGGAATAATACTATGAGAGCAAGATTTACTCTTACGAAAAAAGACCTTTTTATTACTTTAGCCTGCGCTGTCTTTCTGCTGATGAACATCGGAGCTATCGGCAGCGGCAGCCGCAAACGAGCCAAAGAAATAATCTGCCTTTCGAACCTGCGCCAGTGGGGGCGTATCTTTTCGATGTACGTAGAAGATAACGATGGCAAATTCCCCAGTGGCCAAACCCGTCAGGGCTACTGGTGGATTGCTCAGCTTGAAGACAAATATCAAAGCTACAAGCAAAATCCGATGTGGTTTTGTCCAACGGCCACAAGTCCAATAGTAGACGAGAATGATGTTCTTGCACCTTCATTCAACATTTTCAATGCCTGGGGTATCTATACTCGCTGGAATTACCAAAACCTCTGTGCAGACGGCATCGCCGGCTGTTATGGCTTAAATGGCTATGTCCTGGATACGGACCCTGGCGCAACCTTTGAAGGAGGTCGAAGTACCGACAACAACTGGAGGACTCCCAAAGTGAACAACGCCGACAATATTCCTCTGTTTTTGGAAGCCCTACGTTTTGACCTGTGGCCATTACATACAGAGTCTCCGCCTGAAGATGAATACACAGTCTGGACAAGTAACCTTATGGCCCGATGCTGTATTAATCGCCACAACGGAGCAATTAACTCCCTTTTTGTGGACTTCTCAGCCAGAAAGGTCGGCCTAAAAAAATTGTGGACACTCAAATGGCATCGAACATTCAATACAGAAGGCCCCTGGACATTAGCCGGCGGTGTCTGGTCAACTGACTGGCCCGAATGGATGAGAAATTTTAAGGATTTCTGAATCGCTCAGCCAAAAGCCTTCCTTAGCATAGCAAGGCTTTTAGGTATGGCCGTCTTATAATCTTCGTGTCCTTCAAATTCGAGTGACACATACCCTTTGAAATTGTGTTTGCGCATAATCCGGGCGATACGGTTATAATCCAAATCGAGCGTGTACCAGATACCACCGCCATAGTAAGTCTTGACCTGCATAAAGACAGCCTCCGACGCACATTGGTCGAGCTTTTTATAAGGGTCTTCGAGAAAATTACCCGTATCGAGCAGAACCTGCAGCCAGGGTGATTTGATGGCGTTCACTATTCTCATAAGACCTTCAGGTGTTCGCGACAGGCCCCAGTGATTTTCCAGACCAAGTATTACGCCGCACTTCTCGGCTGCGGGCAGGCATTTTTCAATACTGTCAATAACCCATTTGAATCCCTCATCTTCAGTATATCCGGGCAATACCGGCTCGATACCTCGATTTTCCATCAATGTGTCGAAGCTTTTTGTTGTGCCCCACCTGCCTGTATTGATACGTATTATTGGTATGCCGAGCTTATAGGCTAACTCGATACATTTGAGGGTATGGCCTATATTTTTCTGTCGTCTCGCCTTATCAGGCGACACAAAACCCTGATGCGTGGACATTCCGCACAGGTCAACACCGTTAATGAGCGCACGGCGTTTGATATTCTGGAGATATTTGTTGGATTCGGCTTCCATTTGAATATGGAGTATATCCACACCATCGAAGCCCATTTGTGCCGACAGGTCGATGCACGTTTCAATGGGAAGTTTCATGCCATCCTTGAAACGCCAGAAGGAATAAGTAGATACGGCAATACGGTTGGGACGATGAGACTTTTGAACCGAACCAGACGTTGTAGTTGCTGTTTGTTCGCTGGCTGCCTGGCCATACGAAAAAGAATTAAAACCCAAGCCTGCCGCAACAGCAGCAGACCGTGCCAGAAAAGTTCTGCGTTTTATTGATTTCATTGTCATTGCCTCCAAATATTCGTTCTTCTATAGAAAATTACCGTAAAAATAAACGTAAATCAACACCCTCTATTTAAAACTTATTAAATATATGGCCGGCTCCTGATAGCTGAAGCGGCATTAACTTCAGCGGCTATCTGCATAAACCTCGGCATCGTATAATCAAAGAAACGCTTATAAGCCTGGCAGAAATAGCTTTCTCTTTCAAAGTTCTCCTTATCAAACACAGCCCTGTCTTTCAAACAACCGCCCCGGCAGATATTAAGATGCCTGCAAACAAGACATTTATCACAAATGTTCTGCTTTGCCCGTGCAAAGCTTCGCTTTTTACTGCTGCCGGCCAGCTTTTCAATCGACATCTTAAAAATATTACCCAATCGCCACCTCGACTCAACAAAAAAATCACAGCAAAAAGCATCGCCGTTATGTTCAATTACAATATATTGGCTGCATTGCTTATCAAATGTGCAAATCGAGTGCTTGCCCATAATATAATACGACAGGAACGAATCAAAATCACGAATGCTCAGTCTCCGCGGCCCATATTCGTACCAGCGGTCAAATAATCTACATAAAAATTCACCATACTGCTCCGGCGTAATTGAAAAGTCCGCAACTTTATTCGTTTTAACATCAACTTCCACGCAGGGTATAAATTGCAGATACTTTGTCCCAAGCCCGACCAGAAAATCAAACATCTCATCCGGATGCTCCACATTCTTATCATTAAGTAAAGTAAGTGTATTAAATTCAACCTTATATTTTTTGCAATTCTCAATAGCCCTCATTACCTTCTCGAACGTTCCCGAACCTGAATGGTCGAGGCGATAGCAGTCGTGCAGCTCCTTAGGGCCATCGATACTTACACCGACAAGAAATTTATTATCATACAGGAACCGGCACCATTCTTCGTCCAGCAAAATCGCATTGGTTTGAAGTGAATTACCAACTTCCTGTCCGGGACTGCCGTATTGTTTCTGCAACTCCACTGCTTTTTTATAGAAATCCAGCCCCATCAGCGTCGGCTCACCGCCCTGCCAGGCAAAACCCGCCAAAGGAAAACCCAACCGCATATAATCTTTTATAAGTTTCCCAAGCACATCATCGCTCATCCGCTGTCTGCCCTGGCCGACTTCCGGCGCCCGGTGTTTATAAAAACAATATTTGCAATCAACATTGCAATCCGAACCGGATGGTTTGATTAAAAGAGTAAATGGCTGCATTGATAAATATTCTCACACTACTTGTACTAAATTTTTCCTCGCTCCCTGTTGACTTATATAAGTTGACTTTCAAACGTATTTTATATTACTGGCTAAACCGAACTAAACCTGAAGGAGTCTGGGGTGTTGAAAGAAGTGTATAAAACAGCCCCCAGCTTTTATAAGGAAAATCTTCTTCCCCTGCATGCTTTTTTATACATTTTTTGACCATATCCTCACCAAGACTGTAGTTGATCACGTAGCTGCGATATTGTTCGATGAAGCTAACAGTACGCTTAGCTTCCTCTGAGGTCATCAACAAATACCTCATCAACCACTCGGCCACCTCATCTACGTTCATCCTGCCGTCTAAGTATTGTCGGGCGGCCTCGCTCAATGCATACTTTAACTCCTTCTTCAAATTTATAATATGATAGTATTGTTCGGCCGTTGCCGGGTTCAGTCCTGCCAGAGGAAATAAGACCTTTTGCTCAAATTCGACCCTTTCATTGCCGGGGAAGGTAATATCAATTCCACATTCCGCAATACCCTCTGCTATTAATGATTGGGGGCTGAAAAGCGGATAAACACAATACTCAATCCAGTTCCTATCTTTCACCAAACGTTTCTCTAACAATGTTAAATTTACATGATGTCCCGGGTATCCCTCATGGCTGGCAAGATCAACCGCCCGGTCAATATAAATAGGCAAACCAGAGTTAACTTGAATCAAACTGACACTATTGCCTTTATACCAGTTATAAGCACCCCAGGATTTATCAACGACAAATTCCAAAGTGATATTTTCATCTTCCGGCAATTCGATATAAAATTGCGTTCGCTTGCGACACTCAGTCATAGCCGCGTTAAAAACCGCTTCTAACTTATCTTTTGGTATAATAAATTCTTTCCTATAAGCATTGAATCTGTCATAAATACTCCCCTCTCCGGGCAAAGCATCATCAAGTTTTTGTAATATGTCCTCAAAATATTCCACATCGTAAACAGGAGCAACTGCGTCATATAACGCCTGGGATTCCTCATTAAAAGTCATCCCTTTACCGGATAATAAAAAAATCTTTCCCTTGACCGACAAAAGCTG
>CAZJIR010000015.1:0-17547 GCA_964546095.1 uncultured Pirellulales bacterium | reverse complement strand
CCAGAACTTGCAAAGGCTTCAGGGCCGTTACGAATAATCCAAGAGACTAAAGCATAGGTCTCTACGTTGTTAATTAGCGTCGGCTTACCCCAAAGACCGCTTTCGGCGGGATATGGCGGTCGCAACCGGGGCATACCCCTTCTTCCTTCTATGCTGGCAATAAGTGCGGTTTCTTCACCACATACAAATGCTCCAGCGCCAGCAACAATATTAAGGTGCAGTGAAAAATCCGTACCCAGTATATTACTACCGAGAAAATTCCACAGTTTACATTGCTCAATAGCTCGTTTCATTCGTTCAATCGCAAGTGGATATTCCGCGCGAATATATAAATAACCTTCGTCCGCACCAACTGCATACGCAGCTATTGCCATACCTTCAATTATGCGATAGGGATAAGATTCCATCAGCATCCTGTCCATAAAGGCTCCGGGGTCGCCCTCATCTCCATTGCATACTACAAATTTCCGGTCGGACTGGCTTTTACGAACAGCAGACCATTTGAGATATGCAGGATAGCCTGCTCCACCTCTTCCTCGAAGGCCGCTTCGTTCGATTTCAGATATGACCTCATCAGGGCTCATCTGTTTTAAACACTTCTGCAGGGCCTGGAACCCATCATTTCGAATATATTCATCAAGGTCGGTAGGGTCAATGTCCCCGTAATTGTCAGTAGCAATATGTAATTGCTTATCCATAAAGCTCGATACCGACTGGTCCCGAACATCTATAGAATAACGTGTAACAGGCTCCCAGACCTTTTCGGTGAGTATTCCGTCAAGCATTGTAGAAACGGCAGTTTTAATTTTCGGTGCGATTTTTCCCGGCTTAAAATGTCTTAGCACAATAGCTCGAGCATCAACGGGCAGAACATTCGCATAACGAAATGAAGTACCATCAGCCAAAACCACTTCTACAAGCGGCGCCAAGTATGACATTCCGGAACAACTTACACTTTTGACTATGGCATGAGCGTGTGATTGTTTAACAGCCTTTTGCAAGGCCTGATAGATTTTGGCACTGCCGCTTGCAATGCAACTTGTATCCAAACAAATACGGATTTCGCCAAGGTCTTTAAAATCTTTTTCAAAGATTTTTTCAGATGCCTGTTTTGCGCCGGCCTTTTGCTGTTCGAGGAAATCTTTCAGTACGGCAGGAACCTGCTCACCTGTTAGATGACCATACGTGATATCATCAATCTGAATTGCCGGGGCAAGCATACAACATCCCAGGCAGGCTACTTTTTCGACAGTAAATAACTTTTGGTTGTCCGTATCCTCCTGCTGGGGAATTTTAAGATACCTTTTAAAGGCATCAAAAATCTGTCCCCCACCTTTAACGTGGCAAGCTGTTCCTATGCAAACCCGAACAGTGTGCCGACCGGCCGGTCGATGCCTGAACTGGCTATAAAAGGTCGAAACACCGGTGATTGAAGCAGGAGTGATATGTGTAACTTCACAAACTCTTTCAAGAGCTTCTTCAGGCAGATAGCCGTAATGGCCCTGTACGGCCTGTAATATCTCAAGTGTTTTTTCGGCCCCGGTGCCGATACTCTTAACAGCCCGGTCCACAAATGTCATATCCAGCTCATCCATAGATTATTATTCGGAAGACCCCTCTCCAATGCAGTATAGATTCTCCAGACCTCGGATATAGATGCGACCATCGGTAAAAGCAGGACTTGCAAAGCAGGTCTCACCTAATTCGCATTTAGTCAGCTCCTTGTACTCGGCTCCTGCTTCAATGATATACATAATTCCCTTTTCACTTAGAATATACAGATTGTCACCAACAAGACTCGGCGAAGCTATGAAAGAATCCCTCATATCCTTTTCCCATAACTTCGTTCCATCTGCTGTTTTATAACAAAGTAATAATCCATCAAAAGATGTCAGGAGCCAAATCAAATCGCCATTACTGACCGGTGAGCAAATATCAGGCATACTATCTTCAACGGTCCAGGCAATATGGGTCTGGGTGACGTCACCCTGGCCGCCCACACGAATTGCAACAAGCTTAGCATTCGCTTCTATGGCAAATACAAAACCGCCAGCATAGATTGGCGACGATGCGATGTCACCAGCCAGGCAGTCCACCCGCCAGAGTTCCATGCCATTAGCGGGGTCATAAGCTATTACCCAGGGGACGCTGTATGTTAATAATAGAAGCCGACCTTCGATATCTGTCACCGTGGGTGAAGACCATGAATTCGAAACAGGACGCTTTGTTTCCCAGACGGTCTGACCTGAAAATCCATCCAAAGCTATCAACTTAGAGTTCTGGCTATCAAGACCTCCCTGGTCATATTGAATCAGAACAAGATTTCGATATATCGCGAGTGAAGAGGCGTAGTTATAAGCACTGTCGGGTATTCCTAAACTTTTGCTCCAAAGCTGCTTTCCTTCAAAATTAAAACAGCCTATATCACCGGTTGCAAAAATGGCATATACTCTTCTACCATCCGTTACAACAGTAGGAGCAGCAAAACCAGTATCCTCCATTACTTCAAATGGCTCTTCTTCATTTCCTAAATGCTCACTCTTTACATCCGACGACCAAAGAAGCCCACCCGTTGCGGTATCAAAACAAAATACCTGAAGTTTATTCTCGTTTCCTCCGGAAAGAAAAACGCGGTCGCCCCAAACAACCGGTGAGTTATTTCCCTGAAGCGGGATTTTAGTTTTCCAGAGAATTCCCTTTCCCGTCTTTCCATTCCAGTCTTTAGGTACATTCGTATATGCACTTATTCCAAGGCCGCCAGGGCCACGAAAACCGGGCCAATTCTGATTAATTTGCTCAATCGAAGGGTAGGGCGTAATCTTAGAGTCGGCTGCGCTGAAATCAATGCCGGAACTTATTGTGAGCAATAACGCGGCAGAGCCAATTACCACAAAACCGGCGATTACAGCCCACCGGGACCACATTGCCTGGCGGAGCTGCTCATCTGCCCTATTAGTGAGTGCCTGGGGAGCAGGCACTTTCTTCTTGAAAGTGTCCGCAAATATCAAAGCTATTAAAAATACAACTACACCGGCAAAAAGCAGGTGACCGCCCTTGTGAGAAAAATCCAATCCCTGAACCTTATGCTGTCTGATTTGCAAATCCAAATGGCGAATCTGTAACACAAGCTGCGGGTTATTGGGATTTTTGCGCAGCTCGATTTTCAGGTTTTCCAGAGTGATTTCCCGCTTTGCGTTAGTTACTCTAACATCAATGTAATTGGGAATAATGAAGGCAAGAACAATAATAGAAAAAACCGCAGCGATGATAGCTGAAGCAACCGCGCTTTTGTACCACGGACTTGTTGTTTCGGTATTTTGCGTATTTTCTTTGGTGTCAACTTTCATTATTTTTTACCGGTTGTCTCTTTTATTCTCTTTAACCTTTGATGTTCTATCGGACAATATTGATAACATCGCCCGCACGCCAGGCACCCCGCCCTGCCTGCTTCATAATCGGTTCTCTTCCGCCATACAGAAACAGCAATTAACTTAAGACCTATTACCAAGCCAATAAAACCACCAAAGAACCAGCCCCCATACTCAAAATCGGCCCTGATGTGTGAAGCTTCTTCGTAAAGGTCATTGGATTCTCTTCCAGTAGCTCTGAAGGCCAAACTGGCATCCGTAGTTCCTTCTACTTCGCTCGTTTCTTCCAAATAGATTCGCTCGGCCAATCTGACGGTTGCGTGCATTTGGGATGTTACGGTTTTTAACTGTGAACCCACCCATCCAAGTAAAAACATCAGAACAGGTAAAAGAAGTACCAGGAGGGCAAGTCTTTTCTTGGCTCTGATGTATTCCTTCATCGGCCAATCGGCCGTAGGCTTTTTGATAGCACCGAATGGACATGAATCTTCGCATAATCTGCACTGAATGCACTGGTCGGGAGTTATTGTAACACGCCACTTTGACAAACGTGAAAGCTGTCTGAGGATTATCCCATAAGGGCAGATAAATCTGCAATAAGGCCGGCCAATGAATAAGCCTATGACCAGTAGGCAAACGCCGATTATTAAGACATTCAAATTTCCGCTCAAACGGAAAAATGCAACAAATGGGTCATATCTGCATATTATAAAGGCGCTGTCCGTAGCTGCGAAAAGAACCGCCGCAGCCAAATAAACATACGCAAACAACCTTAGTACGTTTTCGGCCCAACTTGGTATTGAGACAGGACGTAACAATACCAAATCCTGAATCGCACCAAGGGGGCAAACCGCCGCACAGAAGACCCTTCCGAAAAACAATGTGAATACGAGCGGTAATAAAAAAAACAATATAACGGTAATGGGCACAGTGTAGGTTTTATCAAAAAACGATAAAACGATATTTTGGATTGAGCCTATCGAACAAACACAGCCTTTCCTGTAAAAGCCGAAATAAATCAATGAAAATATCATCAAAGCAAATATCGCCCATCGGTTACGTTTTCTCAAGACCAGATACGAAGCCAATCCAAGGGCCGCAAGAAGTACGGCAGTATCTATGTATTCGTAAATATCCTGTTTTGGACTAGGAGTCGTTGGACTTGGTATCTGATAGTCTGTTTCGACGAAATCAGGAGGTGGAAAGCGTTCGACGCCTGATGTTATACCGCATAATACCAAGAGGAAAATTATGCTGATTATGAAATAATTGAAATATTTCATTAAGTGTGGTCAACCCTCTTGAGCAAGTATGGCTTGTCTGCGGGAACCCGCCTAAATGCCTGTGATGGACAAGCCGCGGCGATGGCACACTCGTTACAATTCAAACACCGGTCGTGACGTACCTGGAGAAACAGCGCGCCGTTTCCAAAAGTGTTACATCCTTTTACACATTTGCCGCAACCTATACACAATGATTCGTCGATAGTGTATTCGTAATAGGGTTCTTCTATAAACTTACGTTTTATCGCTCCCGTCGGGCATAATTGATTTTCCGCCCCTTCATTTATATCTACAGGCTCCGGCCCGAAAAATCCGAAACAGATTGTACAGTAACCACAAACGGGAAAAGCATGCACACACTTAACAGCCGACTCTTCCAATACGCAATAAGTTGCACAATTGCCGCATGCAATGCAAACGTAAGGGTCAATCTGCCATACTGTATTATTTTTTCGTGACTTATTAAGCTGGAAACCAGCTACCGAGCCCACGCCAACCAAAGATGCGGCCCAAAGGCCATCTTTTAGAAAATGGCGTCTTGTAATATCGTTTTTATTTTCGCTCATTATCCACTCTCGTTATAAATTGTTTTTCCGACAAAGCTGGTGGCAAATTGCATTGCTCGAAAATCCCACAGCCGCTGCACATTCCCTGATTAATACAAACACCATCCTTCAATAATTTGCGTCTTTTAGCAAAAACAGCTCCGCTGATTACACCAATCGCACCCAAAGTGGCATACCTAAAGACATCCATAAAAAATTCCCGACGAGTTTGTTCTTTTTTAGGATTTTCGCTCATCATCCAGCTTTCTTTTTGGAGAATATCCTCACGATATTCTTAACCGTATCCAAGATAAAAACTCTTCCTTCGTTATCCACTGCCAAATCAAAACCTCCGGTTTGACACTCTTCGGGCAAAACACAAATACGCGCCGGACCACCTAATTGCTCCGGCGTAGCGACAACACCTACAAAAGCACCTTCCGGGTCGTAAATCTTGACACGTTTGAGGCCTTTTTCGCAGGTGACAAAGCTTTCATCTTCGAGAATGGCAAAATTCACCGGGTTACAACAACCACAGAAACCCTCCACACTCGATGAAAACTCTCCCCACCAGAACTCAAGGTCACCATCAAATGTATATGCTTCAATGTGATGTCGGCCTGGATTGGTCACTCGCAAGAGTCCATCAGGAGCAACTGTAAGGTCGAAATAAGGAGTCGGTATAATAAAACCGGAAATATTACGCTCTTTATCTTTTTCGCCGATACGGTTAATTATCCTGCCGGTAGTATCATATCGCAAAACGATGCGGTTTCCTGCATCAGCAACGAACACATTGTTTTTATAAACAGCCATACTGGTCAATAATGCTTTTTCGCCGAGACTTTGCCAGCTTGTGAGCTGCTTACCCTGGTTGTCGTAAATTTCAACGTGGTCTTTCATCCCGATGTAAATCTTCCCGTCGTCAGTAATTGTTAAGCATCGCGGCAAATCTGTAAGGTCAATCTTATTAAGTAAATAGCCACTGTCACTAAACACAAGAACAGTTTTATCACCAACTACATAGACAGCCCCCTTCGAATCCAATGCAATACTGTGGGAACTCGTCAAGCCGGTACTAATCGGCGGGGCCGATTCTTCATAGAGAATCAAATCAGGGTCAACCTTTGTATCGACTTCATAGACATACTCCTGACCAAGACCGCTGCCTTTTTGGCCGGTCGTGTCAAGCTTAAGTAGAGCAATTATGGCAACAACGATAGATAACGCGATAATTATCCCTACAAAAACTTTAGTATTCGCCGTTCCAAACTTAGCTTTCATTTTTTCATACCTTAACAGTATTCATCATCAGAACTTAAGGCGGTTTATTATATTAAATTCAACCTCCTCACTCAATCAACAGAGTTCGGATTATTGTTCAGATATATCGAGGCATATCATTCGGTTCAAATCGCGTAAAATCAACCTGCCGGATGCAATGGCCATAGCTCCCCATGCATCCGGCCCTTCGAGCACTTTAGCTTCGGTTATCTGCTTGTAGCCTTCCGGCGTGGCCTCAGCCATTGTGAGCACACCATCATCATCCATAACGTATATCAATCCATCCGCAATAACATACGGGCCGCGACCAAACTTGTGTACACTCGTGCTGGTCCAGAGGACATTTCCGTTCAAATCAAGACAGGCCAACTCCATATCAGCGTTAACACCATAGATGTGTCCATTATAAAATATCGGCGTATGCTGCGGCGAGCCATAAACTTCCGAATCAAAAACCAATAGAGGTTGCGCAGTTATAACATCATCTTGCTGAGTTAACTGCAATATCATGCCGCCCGCATTGTAGTCGCCACAGAGAAAAAACAAACCACCGCCAACTTCAACCGGGGTGGGTACATTTGCAATACGAATCCTCCACTCGGTTGTCTGCCACAAAATACTGCCATCTTCCACGGAGATGCCCACCACGCCCCCACTGGCGCAATAAACGTACATACGTTTGCCAGCAAATTCGGCTGGTATTACAGATGAATGCGTCATAAGCCATTTGTTAGGATTGGGTGTTTCCCAGAGGATTTCACCTGTTTGGCAGTCCACAGCCATTATCAGATTTTTGCCGCCAACTGCAATTATTGCCTTTTCATCTTCAATAATCGGACACTGCCCGGCATACCAATCGGGAACTTTGGCCTCAAAATCCTTCACCAAATCCAATTTCCAACGAAATTCACCCGTTACAGAATCCAGACAGGTAACGTGACATTTCGGCCCCAGAGTTACAATATGTTTCTCTGTCACCGCCGGGACAGTCCTGCTCATTCCATGATTGCGTTTGATTTTCACATAATAAGAATATCGCCATATCTCTCTGCCATCGGCAAGTGACAGGCATCGAATCGCATCAGCCTGTTTTTCGCGGTCATAATCCAGCACATACACCCGTCCGGCTAAAACCGCTGCTCCAGCGTAACCTTCTCCAAGGTCAACAGACCAGAGAGCACTGGGACCATTCTCAGGCCATGTTCTTGCCATGGTAATATTTTCACTGCTTATAGCATCGAAATTCGCTCCTCTGAACCGCGGCCAAGCACCGGGTAAATCAGCAGGTGTGCCGTCGAAACGGACAAACTCATCAGGTAGCTTTTCAATATCAACATCATCGGAGGAAGTTTGCTGAATGTTGTGTATGAGAGGTTCACGTACTATCAAACTCTCGGCGGCATCGGCACTAAGCCAGAAATAGAGCGATATAATCCCAATAATGACTAGGCCGGCGGGTACTATTCCAGCGATAAAATAATCTATTAAGTTTTTGCGATTCGAATCCTGCATTACTTACTCATTTCTCAATGCTTCCAGCATTTCGCCACTAAGGGCAAAAGTTGAAGCAATCCATATCCAGGCAAGGCCACTGATACTAATACCGGCAATTGTCAATGTGAGCGAAAAGAACGGGACATCTGCACCCGGCGACTTCAGAGCAGGCCCCACCGCCACCAGAGCAGCGACAATTCCACATACCAAACCACCCGCCAAAAGACCACTATGCTCATAAAGCACCATTCGCTTAAGTGTGCGCTTGTTAAATCCTACCGCCTGCATCATCGCCAGCTCGCCCCGCCGTTCCAGCACATTGCGAAGCACAACCAGCCCAAGACCCATACTACCAAGAATAAGTCCAAAAGTGCCTAATAACTGAAATATCGACAAATACATATTTTGAACGGCATTAAACTCAGCCAACCTTTTCTTTGTCGGTGTGAGCACAAGGCCAAAATCCTTCAATTGTGAAGAAAGCCTGTCGGTTACCACTTCAAGCTTGTTCTCCGGTGTATCAATAAGTAAAAGTCTGTATCCATCCTCCGATGGGAAACGCTTAATAAATTCGTCCTCGGAAATAATCAAACTGCCCTGCAAAATGGTATTCTTTAACATTCCAACGAGGCGTACTCGAAATGATTGTCCTTTTTCATCAATATATTCAAGCTCGTCTCCGACAGCTTTGCCGAGCCCCCAGATTATTGTCGCATAATCACTAACAGCGGGCACTACGTCCCGGCCAAGATTACTATTGAGTAAATCCCATCCTTGTGTTTCGGCATCATCAATTGTTTTAGTAAAAATAAAAGAAGAGCGTTCCTGTAATTGGCCGGGCTGTACCCCTAACAAACGCGGCGTTTGTGCACGATTCAGATTAAGGCAGCTCGCATCGTCGCCATCGAGAACTCGCATCTGAACCATCTTTATTTCATCCAACTCTACATCGTCCAGTCCCATTTCTCGACGGCCGGACTGGCTATCTAAATCATATAAAATACCTATGGTTGATTCTCCAAGCAGAGTGAATCCGCCTGTTCCCGAATCCCGCTTCTGGGTGCGGCCCTCCGGGTCTTGTCTGTTTGCTCCTACAGCAATAACCATGAAAATTCCACATGCGAGCAAACCCACAACGGCAAGGCTTCTTCCGCTTCGTCTGCTTGAATTACGCAATCCCAAGCCAGCCAGGGACGCCATAACCTTGTTCCAGCTACCTGCTGCAATTCTTAATAAGGCATGGCATAATCCAAGACCGGCAATTAAAAGCAGAGTGCCAGCTCCAAAAAATGCCGTCGAGACAGAGCTGCTGTCACCGGTTCCCATTACAGCAATGAGTATAAATGCCGCAATTGCTGCGACAATTGCCAACAACAAACCAATTCTGCCTCTGGAGACCGAAGCCGTGAAAACCTGGTAATCCAAACTTCCTGTAAGAAGCTCACGTGCCGGTTTGGATACCTGTTTGCGTAAAGTCAGCCATATTGCAAAAAGAGAAATAGCTACTGCCGCCGAGATCCCAATAAAAAGGGTAGATGGTTTTGCATAAAAATATATTTTCGAGCCGGTTATCGCTGCCTGCCATATAGTCGCAAGGCCATAAATCATAGCCCTGGTATAGAACAGCCCAACCGCAGTTCCGACAATTGCTCCGAGCAGGGCCAATACTATACCTTCAATAAACAATAACCACCTTATTAGTTTTGGCGAAAGACCAACGGCAAGAAGCATTCCAACCTGCTCATTGCGGTTCTCAACACCAAAAACAAAAAGAAGGCCCACAAGTATCAAAGCCGCGATGATAAGAAACATACTGAGACCAAGAAAAAGCTGGCCGAAGTCAGTGGCCTGGTTTCCGGCTTTGATGCCCCGGGCACGAACCGATTGAAAAAATAAACCCACTGAAGCAGGATTAACCGAGCTTAATATTCTCTTAGCTATAGTTTCTTCTGATTCACCACTTAATGGGAACCGCACCGCCGTCAAATTTCCATATCTGTTAGCCCATATCTTTTGGCCAGCTCTTAGCGTAATAAACGCTTTCGGTGTGCCGCGATATTGCTCCCAATAGTCCTCGTCTTTTTCTCGTATAGCATCAAGGTCGATTACTACACCCGGTTCCCAATCCCTGCAATTTTCCGCATCGGACAGACCGGGGAAATCCGGCATCAGGTTAGGGTCCATCACAGGGTCGTCCATTGGAAGGACAGCCTTAATTCGAAAGCTGGATTTCTGCTCCTGGAGCTTTCTCGTTTGGCTGAGGACGAAATATGTTAGCTCGATTACATCTCCTGTTTTAGCTTCAAGGTCATCAGCAAGCCATTGATTGATTAGAATTTCGTCATCCTGCATATCCTTAGAAATAAGACCATCGGCAGCTTCCGATTGACCAATAGCAGCCACCATTGAATATGGAGTTGTTTTATCGTCTAAACGCAATTCATTCACGAAATAAGTTAAAACACCAAGAGAACTGCTACCCTCATCCAAAGCAGTGTTGGCTATTATACTATCTATGAATACCCGCCTGCTACGTAATTCAAGAATGTCCTTCTGTCTGTGCCTTCGAAAATCAAGCTCTGCATCGGTCAGCTTCCAGCATTTCGCAACAGTTTCTTTTGCTGTATCAGCCGTTATGTCTTTAGTCGGATTTTCAGCAACTAAAAGCATATTCGCCTGAGCATTTCGGTCGAGCTTTTCCTGCAGCCATTGCAACGGCACAAAGACATTCAACGGTGCAATTTGATTTGCCTGTAAACTAAAACGACCAAACTGAGATTCAGTGGCAATCGACTTTACTTTCAAACGAAACGCAATCGACATATCCGAATCCGGCGTCAACGGGATATCCCGCGACATAACACTGGGTTTTTCAATTCGCAGCACAACCTCACCGCCAATCCCAATGTTAAGCCTTGCCGCTAATGGTTCGTTTAAGACAACAGCCGAATCCCAATTGTCGCTAAACGGGTCTTGCTCGGCTCCAACTTTAAAAAAACGCCGGTCAACACCAAGCACTTCTATTCTGTTGGCACGCTTTGTGCCATCATTATTGGAAATCAAGCCCTGTATTTGTAAAACGGGTGCCACCATCGTATCAAATTCCTCTGAGAGCTCGTTTGCCAGCTCAGCCCGAAAAAATCTGTTCTGAGGGACAAGAGCCAATGTTGTTGTGCCTAATCGGGCTTTTAACATTCTCTGAAGACTGTAGCTTACCGAATCGCCCACAACCAGTGCGCCCGTCAAAATAGCGGCGCTAACCATAACAGCCAGCAAAACGCCCAAGTTTGTTCTCCAGTAAAAAACCATGTTGTTTTTAACAAGTTTCCACAAACTCATGCGTGGCTCCTGTCTTTCAACAAACCATCGTTTAATTCCATCACCCGGCCTATTTTTTCTGCGAGGCTGAGTGAATGTGTCACCACAATCAACGTAACCTGTTCACTTTGGTTCAACTCAACCAATAATTGAGCTATGTTCTCGGAAGCATCCTTATCCAGTGAGCCGGTCGGCTCATCGGCAAGTAATAACTTAGGACTATTAATCAAAGCTCTGACGACAGCAACACGTTGTCTTTGTCCACCTGAAAGCTCACCTGGGCGATACTTTAAAAAGTCCTCAAGCCCTACACGCTGGAGTAAATTTATCGCCCTTTCCTGAGCTTCTTTTTTAGAGGTATGGTCTGTACCGGCAAGTGTGGGTACTAATACATTTTCGAGTACAGTACACTGCGGCAGGAGATGATGTAATTGAAAAACAAAACCGATTTGACGATTTCGAATCTTAGCAAGCTCTACCTCATTCAGCCCAGCAAGGTCCCGGCCATCAAAAAATACCTTTCCAGTAGTTGGATGATCCAGGGCGCCAATTATATTAAGCAGCGTGCTCTTGCCGCTGCCTGAAGGCCCAACTATTACGAGGGACCGGCCCTTTTCCAGTTTAAAATTGATATCCTTTAATACAAAAAGACCCTCTTTAGACCCCGGTGAGGGGTAATTTTTGGCTACGTGAACCAGTTCAATCATAATTGTCCTAACATAAACTACTGCGTAACTTCTCCATATATACGCATTATTTCCCTTGCAGTTTGCTCTATATTGAATTTTTCAAAGACCGCTTTTTTGCCATTTTTTCCCAGTTTTTGTGCATAATCCGGCTGGAGCAATATGGATTCCAAAGCAGCAGTCAAAGAGGCTGTATTATTAGGTTCGCACAACAGTCCCCCACCAGTGATTTCTATTAACTCAGGAAAAACGCCGCTGGCCGGCTCAACTACCGGGACACCGGATGCAAGAGCTTCGATAACATACAATCCGTAAGCTACAGGCTGTCTTTCCGGAACCGACATAACAGAAAGAGTTCGTAAAAAGGCAAGCTTGGCATCTCTGTCGAACTCCGGAAGAAACTCTACATCATCAATCAAATTATCAGAGCTCAGTTTTTGTCGAATCTTAACAAGAAATGCTTCATCATCAATCCTCTTACCACCGGTGATACACAATTTGGTATTCTTTAACTTTGTATTTTTCTTCAGGTTAATGAAAGCATCGACTAATGTATCCAAACCTTTGTCAGGACACATCCTTGAAAGATATCCAATAGTGGGTACTTCAGGCTTAGATAATTGTGACTCGTATCCATCCAGAAAGATACCCGTATATACAACATGCACCTGTTCTTCGGGGAGTTTCAGCCTTTGCCGCATGACATCCGCATAATATTTGCTCACCGCGATAAATGCATCTATGTCACCTGTACATTCGGCGATTATCTGCCAGGCCTGTTCGGAGTATGGTGACTGCAAACCATCCAAAAATCCATCCTCATCCTGAAGCAGACACACAACGGGCACACCAAGTCTTTGTTTAATACTTTTTGCGAGTCCAGCAAGCAAAATATTAGACAAACATATAACATCAGGTTTGTTGTCCTGCGTATCCAGCCATTCAAGAAGTCTGTTAAGCTCTTTTATCTGTCGGCCCTGCTCGCCACGCAACATTGATATTGTCGTTTGACCCAAATCTCTCGCACTTGTCATGCCGGCTTTACGACCAACCCAGGACAACAGCTTCGGCGAATCAAACAGCTTATCGAGCCAGCGAGGTGTTTTTCGGAAAAAACCGGATTTTTGCTGAAGATATACATTAATACCACCGAAAAAAATGGGTGATTCATTCGCCAAATTACTTTCATCAACAGGTAGGGGCAGGTAAAGGGGAATCATCAGAATATCATGGCCTAATTTTCGAATCGCTTTAACCAGAGCAAGGTCGCGCAGACAATTTTCACAATAGAAGCCATCTCCGGCACTCGGTGTAATTTGAGCTACTCTCATAAACCTATACTCCGATTCTACTGTTCGGCACGAAATGCATACACATAACCATCATCGCTGCCGACAACAATCATCCGGTTGGCCACAGCAGGCGAGGAAGTAACAGGCTGGCCTATCTCATAAGACCAGACCTGTTTGCCGTCAGAGAGTCTTATGAGATATAATCGGCCATCTTCCGAGCCAACAACTACTTTGTCACCGCAAATAACCGGCGAACTGTCAACCTCGCCCAGTGTCTGGAATGTCCAGATTATTTTTCCATCATTACGATTTATACAATGTAAATGATTGTCCCTTCCACCAACTATGACCACGTTACGGCCAATTGCAGGTGAAGAGAAAAAGGGCGAATTTTCTCCAGAATATTTCCATACGATTTTGCCGGAATTGACGTCAGCTCTGATAAATTCATTATCGTAATTACCAACATAGACCTGTTCTTCAACGAACGCCGCCGAAGCGGCAATGTATGACCCGGCTTCTATTTCCTTTACAAGACTGCCATCGGTTAGTGAAAGAACATGAATTTTGGCATCACAACCACCGAATACGGTTTTCTGGCTGTCAACAGCAGGTGAGCCGTTTATATAATTATCCGTTTCGTATGCCCATACGACTTTACCATTTTGCGAATCGACGCAATGTAATTTATTATCATAACTGCCCACAAGTATCCAGATTCTTTGGCCATCCGGTGAGCGCACCCAATTAGCTGCGCCGAGGATTTGTCCCCCTGTCTCGTATTTCCATTTAAATGAGCCGCTCTTAGCATCGAGTGCATACAAAAAACCATCCGATGAACCTACATACACCGAATCTTCCACCACGCATGGGGTGGCTTCAATTTCATCTTCGGCTTTATAAGCCCATATTTGATGTCCTTTTTCCAAATCAATTGCATAAATATTCGAGTCAGAAGAACCTACGAAAACAATATTGTCATGGATTACCGGTGACGATTTGATTTGGTCATTGGTTTTGAATTTCCAGGCAAATTTCAGTGAATCAGGTAAAGTTCCCGATGCCCTGCCCAGGAGCTGCTGCCCACCTCGAAACATGGGCCAGTTGCTCTGGATTTCACCCACATCTTCCAGTATCACAGGCTCTGAAACCATCTCCTTATCGCCTGGTTGCGGCTTGTTGATTATCACTATTGTGATAATCAAGCATACAATAACGATAAAAATAATCCACTGAGTCTTCTTAATCGTTACTTTCATAGCCTTCTCAACCATTGCTCACATTACAATTTTACGTAAGTCAAACCGACTCTAATAATAACGTATTAACCTGTTACAGGCAACAGAACCTTCGGAAGTCATTTAATGTTTTCGGCTGTTGATGTAGATTTGCAGCGATTTGCTACAAGAATGTGATATGTGATTTGAAACGTATTATAAATCAGCCAAACAAAATTTGTCGCACTTAGGGAAATTATCCTACATACTGGCTTCTCGCCTCAGCAATGAGCTTGAGCATCTGGTCAGCCTGGCTTTGAATTTCAGGGTTGGTATTCGTTACTCTCGCACGCCATTTGCTGTATTCCTTGTTCAGTTGTTTACGAGCCTTTTCTCTGCTCATATCCGAAGTGACACCAAGGACAAACTCTGTGTCCATAACTTCAAGCATATCAATCGGAATAACTTTCTCCATCATTTTCCGGAATCTACTCATATCAACCTCAAGCCAGGTTGCCAGGTTTTTCAAGATGGATAATTCTTCGCCGGCCACGGAACCATTAGCCTGTGCAACGTGCAGGCAAAGATTCAAAATATCATAACGGTCCGCAACAGAAACAATTTCAACAATCTCTTTACAGATTTCATAAGTGTCGAGCTTATTTCCATCGCGGAAAAAAGCAATGGTCTCGTTCAATGCCTTCTCAAGTTTATCTCTTGCTTTATCAGATGTCTCAGACAGGTTAATATTATCCCTTGCCCAGTTTTTAATAAGTTCAATCTCAGAATCGTAGAGTTTGTTATCTGCGGCGCTTACGGCAAATGCCAGTGCGACTGTAAGTGTTTTAACACGCTGAACATTTTGCTGTAAATCCATATATCCAAAGTCCGGATTTTCACAGGTAAAAGTGCACTGAGCACAGGCAAGCTGCCGGTCTGCATCGGCAGAGAGCATGACCAAATTGAACAGCAAGTCTCTTATTCCTTTTCGAGGAAGCTCCAGCCAATCAAGACGAAGCTGGGCAATGGAAATCCAGTCTGATATTGCCGTAACCTCATGAGGGAGCTTACCAAGCTCAGCGCTGTAGCAAAATTCTGACGAATCCGGCATTTGCCACTGTCGAATCCGAGCCTGCACCGATAGGACTTCATAAGCTTCATCTGTGATATCCTGGATGGAAATTCTTAAAGTTGCGGAGTGTACATCCTGGGGAGCATGGATTGAGCCGCAAATTTCTACGTTAAAAGCATTAAAATTACTTTTATCTTCCTTCTGTTTTATCAGTTGAACACGGCAATGAAGAAGACTTAAATCGAGCTTCTCACAAAGTTCAACTTCCTTGTCTTGAACCGCCTTTGTGAATCCCAAAAACTCGAAGTGACTGAACAAAGCTGAAAAATCAAAACGACAAACTAAATCCCTAAATACCAACTTTAAACGACTTACTAATTCGTCAATCTTAGTGTGGTTAATAAAGCTAAACACAATCATTAACGCAGATGCCGCCACCCCGATTAAAACTGGTACAAGAAGTTTGCTCATCTACCCACCTGCCTGCATTGCTACTCGATTTTGAAAGTTTTTAATTTTTTGCTTTTCTCTCTCGCTTCCTTCTCGTTCATACCACCTTTCTTGTTCAGGCAGAAATCCACCTCAAGAACTTTCCCGGATTCAACATCTTCGAACCTGCAGTGCATCCTCTGATTAACGTCATAGCTGTAAGTAACTTTAATGGGTCTATCAGCCGGTCTATTCGGAGGAAGCTTAAATTTGTGCGTAGAAATCTTATTTACGTATTCGACGGCAGTATCTTCTCCCTGGGTGACGGTTATTTCAAGGTCCGTCTGCCCTTCCTCGAGTGTATAGAAAGTTTCCATGCTTTCGCAGGGTAAGGGTGTGTTTTTCTTCAGAATTATACGATTCTTAATTACACGTCGGCCTGTTTCCTCATCTATTGGGGCACAAATAGTACCATAACTGTGATTGCAAACATCAGTAAGATTAATGTCCTTAAGGCCCTTGGAGACGCCCGCCGGCACTACATCAGATTTTTCTCTGAGCATTGTCAATCCGGCATGCAAAGCTGCGCCAAGTGCAACGCATTCATCTACATTTACGGTTGTTTCGGGAGCGAATCCGAACATTTTTTCCAAACGCTGCTGGACTAATGGTATTCGGGTGCTGCCACCAACTAACAATACCTTATTAATATCCGAAGGTTTAAGAGATGCCTCCTCAAGCGCTACTTCGACTAATATATCAGTACGAGACATTAAAGAAGAAATTGCCTCTTCGAACATCTCGCGTGTGATTTCCACTCTCATAGTACCCTCAGAGCCATAGAGCACTTTTTTAGCAACGGGACGACGTGATAACGTCCTTTTAATGTCTTCAGCTTCATCTTCATACTTTGCTCTGTCCTCTTCAGAGGTAATAAGCTCGGTGCCAAATTTGTCTTTGTAGTGTTTTTCTAATATTTCCAATATTTTCTGGTCGAAGTCAATACCACCAAGAGCATGGTCGCCCTGAGAACAAATAATATCAATTTGATGACCCTTGACGTCGATGATAGTGACATCGAAGGTTCCTCCGCCAAGGTCATATACGAGAACTTTTCCGGCAATCTCACGCGTAGTAGCATAATACAATGCAGCGGCCACAGGTTCATTTACAATTCCTATCACGTTCAATCCGGCCATAGTGCCTGCATCCATTGTCGCTTTTCTACGAATTTCATCAAAGTGAGCTGGAACAGAAATAACTGCATCATTGATTGGGTCGCGCCCAACAGAGCAGTCCTGCTTAAGCTTTTTGAGAATCAGCGAAGACAATTCCACGGGAGTCCAGTTTTTCTTATCAATATGCTTGCTATATTTCTGGTCTCCCATATTCCGCTTTATCCAACGAGCGGACCTCTGGACATTCAGCCGGCGTGAGTTAATCGCCTCAATCCCAACCCGGATTATATCGGAGTTCTCTTCATCACAGAAAATCGCGGATGGCGTAAGCCTTTCACCATCGGCATTCGGAATTATTTCCGGTTTACCGATAGTATTGAG
>CAZJIR010000014.1:14813-18354 GCA_964546095.1 uncultured Pirellulales bacterium | reverse complement strand
CATTCCAATGTGCTGGAAGAGGAATATTTTCAATTCGATTGGCCGGAAAGTGCGAGAATCGTTGACAATCGAGATGCAATGCACAAGCGGGGCTGGACGTATTTCAGAATTGCCGGCCGAATCAACGGAAAAGATGCCTCAGGGACCGGGCGGATGCCGTTCGTGTATGCTGCGAGCAAGTTATATAGTCCCTGGCTTGAATTACAGTTCGGGGATGGCTCAACGATTGTGGACACGGGTACAGAAGCACACATGTATGATAGCAGTGGAAAAGCGGTAGCAAGATATCAGGGCGGCAGTTTCTTTAAAGGATTGGGGCAACCCTGGATGGGGCTGCACACAATCGATACGGTGCGCCGAGATGCGGCTGAGGAACAGATATGGTTTGAAACCAGACATATACCGGACGGCGGTAAGACGGAAGTAGTGTTGACGGATGAAAAGGTTAAGCTTGTTTATACTATTGATATGGAAACCGATGTAATCGGGAAGATTACATTCTCAACAGCTAACGGCAGCGAAGGCGAATTAAGATTTTCTTACCTGCAAAACATTGATGATTCAGGCGATGAGTTTGCTCAGCCGAGAGCCGGAAGCTATCGAAGAGCGCAGCAGGACCCTCCGGGTATGCTGTGGTTTGTGAAATTGATTAACGGTCACTAATAAATTGTATCTTTTGCGAAAAAAGAAAATGCGGGAAGGAAGGCGCATAATGGTTAATAAAGCGAATATTATAACGATTTTGGTAACATTGGTATTTCTTATAGCAGGTAGTTCCACTACTACTATGGGAAGGATTATTTATGTCGATGGCGATGCTATTGGCACATACGATGGCTCAAGCTGGGCGCATGGTTACAGGTGCCTTCAGGATGCTCTTACCAGGGTACGACTCGGTGACGAAATCCGTGTGGCAAATGGCGTATATAGGCCTGATCGCAAGACATCAATCCATGGAGGGCGAGGAGGGGGAGAAACAGAATATCAGATATCGGCATCCAGTGACCGAATGGCCACGTTTGAAGTCTTTAGTGGCGTGACGATGAAAGGTGGCTATGCAGGGTATGGCGAACCTAATCCCAATTCAAGAGATTTTGTCCGGTATGAGACGATTCTAAGTGGCGACTTAAACGCCAACGACATTGACGTAAACGACGCCGATGAGTTGCAGAGAGAACCCTGCAGAGCGGAAAACAGTTATCATGTCGTGACCACCCTTGGAGGTGGTGTCCTTGATGGATTCACTATAACCAGCGGCAATGCCGATGGTGACTATTCTGATAATCGTGATGGTTTTGAGCCGTTCGGTCGAATCGATACACCGCAAATCAACGTCGACGAACATTCCTATCGTGATGGTGGAGGGCTGTTCAATCAATACGGTACACCGCAAATCAGCAATTGCGTATTCACTGACAACTCAGCAATGAATAATGGTGGCGGGATATATAACGATGTGGGTAGTTCAACTATAAATAACTGTACCTTCACCGGTAACTGGGCATTGAATAATGGTGGTGGGATATACAACGATATGGGCAGTTCAACTATAAATAACTGTACATTTACCGGAAATTTGGCAGAAAATGGCGGTGGGTTATACAACGATTGGAGTAACCCGACCATAAACAACTGTGTATTTAGTGGGAACTCAGCGCGTGATTATGGTGGCGGTGGAATTTACAACGGTAACAGCAATCCGACCCTGACTAATTGCACGTTTAGTGAAAACATTGCGTATTACGGCGGCGGTGTTTACAGTGATTACAGTAGAACGATATTTACTAAATGTGCATTTTTGGGTAACATGGTACGTGGTTACGGCGGCGGGATATACAACACTAATGACAGTATTCCAATTCTGAATAACTGTGTATTTAGTGGGAACTCAGCGCGTGATTATGGCGGGGGAATGTCCTGCAACAATAGCGACTCGACCCTGACCAACTGCACATTCGCAGGGAACCGGTCGGAAACCGGAGATGCCTTAGCTTACAACTCCCGAGGGCAGAGTGGGCAGAGCATCGTCGAGATCAGCAACTGCATCTTTTGGGATGGCCCCAACGAGATATGGATTAACGACCGCACAACAATCAATATCTTCTACAGCAATGTCCGGGGCGGCTGGCCAGGTGAGGGCAACATCGATGCAGACCCGCTGTTCGAGAACCGAAGGGGGCTGGATGGTATCCCCGGTACTGAAGACGACAACTTACAACCTATTCCTTTGTCACCCTGTATTGATGCAGGTGACCCGAATTATGCGCCCGAGCTAAACGAAACAGACATCGGGGGCAACCAACGCGTCATAAGCGGCCGCATAGATATGGGGGCGTACGAGCTTCAACCTCTGATATATGTCGATGATGACGCACCTTACGAAACACCTTTGGGCGAGGAATTCACGGGTTACCCTGAAGAGGATGGAACCCCGACGCGCCCTTTCAACACTATTCAGGAAGCCATAGATATAGCAGAAAACGGATTTATGGTCCTGGTCCGGCCTGGCGTGTACGATAAAATAGATTTTGGGGGTAAGGCAATAACAGTTGCAGGCACTGAAGGTGCGGCGGTTATAGAGGCTCAGTCGGAAGGCCTCGCCGGCGAACAGGATGCTGTTACCTTCCATACAGGTGAAGGACGCGACAGCATGCTGAAGAACTTTGTTATCAGGAACAGCGGTATAGCAATATCCATAAACTATTCCAACCCCACGCTTCGCAATGTTACAATCGCAGATAATAATTTTGGCATAGCGGCTTATGATAATTCGGACCCTGACATAAGTAATTGTATTCTTTGGAACAACAGGGACGGAGACCTGTTCCAGTGCGAGACACGGTATAGCTGCATTGAAAGTGGAGCCCAAGGTGAAGGTAACTTAAACGCTAATCCGCTCTTCGTCGATGAGGCCAACGGCGACTACCACCTGAAAAGCGAAGGCTGGCGTTGGAATGCAAGCGGCGAATCCTGGACCTATGATCAAGTCACAAGCAGATGTATAGATGCGGGTGACCCGGACTCACCGCTGGGCGATGAGTTGATGAGAGTTCCCCGTGACCCGCACAACATGTTCGGCGTAAATCTACGCCTCAATATGGGAGCATTCGGTGGTACATACCAGGCCAGCATGCCACCACTCGGCTGGATGCCCCTGGAGGATATAACCGCTCCCGAACCTAATCCAGCTCAATGGGCTCCAGGCAGTGCACCGCAAGCGCCCTCCAGAGGAGGAAGAACATATGCTGAATGGACTATGACGGCGGTCGAGGCAACAGATGACAGCGGACTGGTGGAGTATTTCTTCAAGTGTACAACGAACCCAGCCTTAAGCAGCGGTTGGCAGAGGTCACGCACATATAGCGTTTCAACGGATCGTAGCGTTTTACCGGATTGGGGGGACACCGTACTGAACCAGCGTTTCCGTGTCAAGGCACGTGACCTCTATGGCAATGAAACCGCGTGGTCCGAGGAATGGCCACCAGCTCCGGGGCCGGAGGAAGATACAACTGCTCCCACACCTAATCCAGCGAGGTGGGCT
>CAZJIR010000014.1:9785-14803 GCA_964546095.1 uncultured Pirellulales bacterium | reverse complement strand
TGAGATGGAGGCGGAAGAGGCCACAGATGCCAGTGGGTTTGTAAATTATTACTTCGAGTGTACCACAGATTCCGACCTTAGTAGTGGCTGGCAAAGTTCGCCTACATACAGCATTCCGGTAGGAAGGCGTGGACAGGGCCTTCGTTTCCATGTCAAAGCACGTGACCTCTACGGCAATGAAACCGCATGGTCCGAGGAATTGCCGGTTCAGCCGCCGATGGGCAGGTAGGAAAGTATTTAAAAGACTTATTGATAGTTAGCTGAATAATCAATATCATACGAAAAGATTCATGTGTGCGAATGTGGAGTTAGGATGCGCATGGAAACCGTGCCAAAATCGGTTGGCTTTCGGGCGGGAAGACTTTGTGTGAAGCAAAAGCCGCGCAGAGGGTTCAGCTTGATTGAGCTGCTGGTGGTGATTGCGGTAATATCGGCTTTGATGGGTATTTTACTGCCTGCACTGGGGAAGGTACGGTATCAGGCGAGGATGGTTGTTGGTACGAATAACCAGCGGCAGATTGTGACGGCCGCGAGCCTGTTCGCAACGGACAATGATGAGCAGTATCCCGAATCGGTCGCGACCATAGGTGATTACAAGTCGTACTGGAACTGGCAGGAGCCAACGATGCTGATAGGTTATCGCGCACGCAGTCCCGGCATGTATCGCTCCATGAGCGCTTACATACAGAGATATCTTGAAGACGCCAGCGTTATGTATTGTCCTAATGCGCCTCGAAGATACAAGTACCTTCAGGACGCCTGGAATGCAGGCGACGAGTGGGATAACCCTGAGACGGACCCCGTGGAAGACCCGCTGAGCGGTACGTATTGCTTTTACTGGAACTATACAGGCTATCTTGAAGAGAGGGATTATCTTTTCAATGGGCCGCGAAATTCTTCAGCCGGCAGGGGGCAAAGCAAACTGCTTGTGAGTGATTACTTCGGATACGACCATTATCGAAGTCCGAATCACTACGGCAGTTGTGAGAAGTTCACAGGAGCTTCAATCACAGAAGGGACACTGCTTTCCTCGGCATACTGGTCTCGTAGCAAAGGTAGAACCGGGGCAGCCATGCCAGAGATTAAACTGCAGGCCGGCTATACAGATGGGCATGTCGAGAAATACTCTTCCTCGGATACATTGACTATGAGAGTTATATGGAAGCCGGAAATTGGCGAGCCTTATCCTTATGGCATTGGGCCGGGTAACTTTTACCTGCCTCGAAATGCCTTGCCTTAACGACTCTGTCAATTAAGGACGAACCTTTTTATTATTCGGTATAAGTAACGGTTATCGAATCATTCATACCATCAAGCTCTTCACCGCTACTGCCGTACCCTCTGAATTCCAGATAGTTATCGCCCGGAATGAGTTCGACGGTGATTGACCAAGTCGTTACAGCAGTCCAGGTAGTCGGATATTCATGCCCATTAACCACGATGGCATCGACTTTTACGGGAGCTGTTCCCTGGAAAGTATAGGGCGAGACTGAGGTGGAAAAATCATTTCCCTGATTGGATGTTATTCTGAAATCTGCAGATACTGAATTAAGTTGACTCAGTATATACCCGCGCCGGTCACTAACCCACCTTTTTGCCGGAGCCGGATTACTCGTAACAATACCATTGTCCTGAAACGCATAGTAATAGGCATCAACGACCGGATTGAATGCTTCGGGAGCCATTAGTCCATCAACCAAGTCCTGCAATGCTCGCCAGTAGGCCCGGCGGAATGCAGGTTCATTAAAGAAGTAATTGTCTAAGACCGGGTCGCTTATTTCAGAGAACAACCCGGCGTTATAGGGACGTTCAATACCAAAACCGAGGTCCAGGTCCCACAGGAAGTATTTCCATTTCGAATTATCTCCCTTATAGATATAGGCGTTTTTTCCGGCCTCGTAGCCATAACCGTCGCGGTCTGCCGCTGCGCCGCGCCGTATGGCGAATCCTCGCATCCATTGATTCCAGTCAACCAATTCATCAACCCTGTTGTAATAATCGGTATTGCTGTTCATCACATCGACAAGCTCGAAGAGGGGAGCGTAATCATCGTCGGTGGCGTGTGCGACTTTCTTCTCCCAGTTCCATCGGTAGCGTGCCTGCTTTAAAACACCGCCTGTGGTGCTGAAACGCTCGAGGGTGGCATTTTCCTTATAGCTTGGAAAATTATTTTCGTACTCAAACCAGGAATCCGCCTCGAAAGAATGGCCATCATCGTCATACGGCATCCAGCAACGCATGTAATCTCTATTGGGCTGCTGGGTGTCGGTATATACAACACCTTTTCTATTGCCATTGAGATGCAGCAGGATAAACCGCTGGTAGCAGGTTTCCACGCCAAGACGTTCGCCGAGCCAAAACGACATACGCTCTCGCAGAAAAGTCGGGTCAAGCACACCACGTCCCCACACGTCCTGCTGCTGCAAGTTATCCAGAGCCAGTGAAGTGGCACCCATAATGCGGTCGGCCTTGTCTAATTTGACGTTATATGAAGCTATCGCGACAAATGGGTCGCCAAAGCGAGAACGTATCCATCCGCTGCCCCGCAAGCGTATACCCGCATTGTAGATAACCCGGAAATCGCCATAAACAAAAGTGCCGTCAATCATTTCATTACTCATTTTCGGCTGGTCTGACCAGTAGTCGCCATTAGCCGTATTGAGCCACATCTTATAATTGCCAAACACTCCAGGCGCTAATGAGTCGCCAACGAGAATCAATCCTTCCTTGTCAGGAGCACCGGCTGGAAAACGGTTCATCGCTGAGGAAGCAGCGTTATCTTTTGCTTCAACATAAAACCCTATCATGGTGCCATCCGCCCAGCCGGAAATGCTTGCACTGTAAATACCGTCATCTGCCAATGCGTCACCATCCAAACCCCTGTCATTCATTGCCACAGAGGCATATAATGTACGCGGGTCAATACGATAATATAAAGTTACACTGTCGATAGAATCCGGGTCATGTACCCGGGCCGTAATTGTAATTGTTTCGCCCGGTTCCGGCAAAACCGGCCAATGAGAGGTGTCTTCGATAACCGGCCAGGCATTGGCAGTATAAACACTGTTTTGTTCGCCCGGAGTGCCAAGTGTATCAGGAACATCGAGTGTGCCGACTACTTCCAGATAATTACCATGCAGCCGGAGCAATACATTTCTGTTCCCGCACAGCCAGCGTGCTTTGGCGCTAATAACTGCTGTATTGCCATTTCTCAGCCTCGATGTAAGGTCTTTTCTGAGACAATTGGTCAGGTTGTCCCCATCACCTGTCGCAATTAAATGCATGCCTTTAGAGCCATCGTAACCAATATTGTCTTCAATAGCTGATTCAGAATGATTTCCTTCAATGGTCCATATAATGCTAAGAGACTCGAAATCGCCGTTGCTGACCCGGTTTTGGGATTCGTCGCTTTTTTGTATAACAATGTCGTCAACTATGCATTCACCCTCATCGAGCAGCATTAGCTCGCATTCGTCACAGTTACCCGACCCATGGTCAAGAATGCCCGTGTGGCTGAAAATTGTCCAGGGTGCCTTGGCGGTTTCGTCACTATCTTCCCAGTTATCCGGCCGGCTGTTGTCGCTGTAAGGATCTTTCAGTTCAAGACTGCTTCCACCACCATCGGCCCATTTACCCCAAAAGCTACCGTCGCGGTATATTAGTTCGTCGACAACAACAAACTCATTATTCTCCGGCGTGTCGTTCAATGGCTTTGACAACCGTATTTGCTCGCGGCGGTTGTCGAGCTTTCCTTCAAAATCGCCCACTGTATTTGCGATAGTCAGGTTTGGGTAACGATTAATTAAACGCTCAGCGTTGGCCGCAATCACAAGATAGCCTTCAGCCTGAATTATTGTTCCATTCGGTATCGTATAACTGATACCGGATGTCAATTTCCAGCCGCTAACATCGACTGGCTGTGTTCCTTTATTATATAATTCCAAATATTCATCTTCGCTGTCTTCAGAAATTGGATGATACATGATTTCATTTATGATTATATCCCTGTCATAGAGCGCATAATTCGCGCTTCCAGGGGTAGGAACCGAAAGTGCACGGATGGCATAGGTCCCATTAGGAAAATGACCAAGGGATATTCCTGGTTCCTCCGCACAGTATGTTACGGCATCAATGATACATCGCTCGTTCGCCGACAGCAGATATATCCTTTCGCCATTAGGATTAAGATATATGGCATCACCCCAGTCAGATGTGGAAAAGGACACATAGCCACCAGGGGAGATAATCGTGGATTCGGGAATCCTGAATTTCAGCATGTCGGGACTGTCGCTCAGGTAGCATCCTGAAATATCCACCGGTTCAGTAGAATGATTATACAATTCAACGAACTGTACCTGCCCATCACCTTGATTAGCTAAAATTTCATTGATACAGATATTTACGTTACCACCGGAATTTACAACACCGGGATTACCACCGCGCTCCGCGCTTGCCTGCCAAGCCAGGGGGTTGTTTTCTCCGTAATCAGGTTTTGTTAGTACGAGGGAATGGCCAAGGCCATCAGGTGACTCAGGCCAGGGGTAACTATCAGCATATTCGATATCAAGCAGAACGCCACCGCGTTTATTGACTAAGCGAAGCCCACCACCGCCATTATTCAATTGACCTTCATATGGGCCGTAAATATTAGTCAGGCCGTATTCACTTTCTATGGACGTCGGTTCTGCCGCCACAACGACAAACGACCGTCCAGGCAGTGTTGTCCCTTCGGGAAACGTGTAGTCAACCTGGCCTTCCAGACGAAAACCACTGATATCCCAGTCAACCGGTTCTGTATTTAACAATTCAATAAATTCAAGGTCTTTGCCATCCGCCCGGTCGGACGGGTGATACATTATTTCTGAAATAATAAACGGAGAGCGGCGGGAAGAAGGCATTAACTGCCGTTTAGAATTATAAGAAGAAGGAACTGCATCGGCTGAAATAATACACAGTAATATGGGAATGACAATTAGAAGTTTTAAGTACGTCTTAACCATAGAATTTCCTATTTCGAT
>CAZJIR010000014.1:0-9775 GCA_964546095.1 uncultured Pirellulales bacterium | reverse complement strand
AACAAATTTAATGCCACAAAATTGTGCATATTATGAGCAGGAACGAGATAAGGCTCATGATTTAAGAGATGATTTAAGTGAAAGTTATCAGCAACTTAAAATAGAGTGTATTCTTTTTCCTGCCCGTGGTGTCTATAGGAGCAGAAAATAGAAAGTTGAATTGTGCAAAACAAAAATCTCCTGAAAGTAAAAAGCAATTCGTAATATCTTTTAAATTTATAACAAGAACTCGCTGTAAATGCAAGACATTTCCCCCGAACTGAGAGAATACAACATTTTGCTGCTGGCAGGCTCATGCATACGTACGCCTTAGGCAGCGAATAGAAAAGTGTGAAGAAAATCCTGCTCCGGATGCTGTACGTTTGTAAGTCCTTACCTTTCTATAAACATCTACTTAGCTCCCTCAATTTTACGTGGAATCTCATCAAGTGCCATTCCGTCGTTTGTTTGCATATGTCCCAATGGAAGAAACATCAAGTATCATCTTAGGCATGGTTAATAGCTTGCTTGGTGGTGCTGACACCGTTGGCCGAAAAATCAGCGTTCGCTTTATCTGATTTGTTGGGTGTACTGATATTCAGCCTGAAGGACTCTATTTTTTTACGACAGGTCTCACACTCGGTAAGATGAACCTCTACTAATTGTTGCTCATCAATTGAACACTCTCCGGACGTGTAGCGTTCAACCTGCTCCTGACTTAAGCAAATGCTCATGTTGTCGCGTCCTGAAAATAGGCCTTTGTAAACTTCCGTGATGAAAATGTCCCTTAGTAACGGTATTTTGCACAGTTGAGATGCGCCTTTGAAGATTGGTGCTGCGGAACATTTGTGTTCGCTGAATTTCTCCTACTCGATACGGGTCGGACGTATTCGCTCTCCGACTTTCTTATAGTGTGACAATGCACTTTCACGGTCATTGAAGTCCTTCTCGGTAAATAATAGTGTCGTATTACCGATAAGAATCTCGTCACTATCGGATAGAGCGAGCTTTTCGGTGATTCTACGCTGGTTAACGAATACACCATGCTTACTGTTCATGTCTTCGGCATAGTATTTGTTCGTACCCTCATCGAAGTGTATCCACAGATGCTTGCGCGAAACCAAGTCATCTAATATTTGAAGCGGAAGGGTCTCGGCTCTGCCAATAACACCTGTTCGTTTGCCAAGTGGTAAAAACTCGCCTTTTTGATCTCCCGATACAATTATGATTGAAGCCATTTTCTACTCCCTGGTTGTGAGTTGTTTTATTTTGACCATCTAAGGTTGTATAGTATTGGATATTTATAATGTAGTCAACCCAAGATATCTAAAATTGTGATTCCGGTATTCCTAAACTAACCTCTGAAAGCATTTTTTTACGGATTATTGCTTCACATACAAGAGGTAGCCTTTACTCTACATATATCGCTTCCTTAATGACTTCTTTAACGTCCTTAATCCCGACACCCGGACCCTGAGGAACCGTCAGGGCGCCATCTTTGGCCAGCAGGGGGGGATCAAACCATTGGCCATATTTTTCGATGCCTTTTTTGTATTCCTGGTAAGCACCGATATCCGGTATATAGGAGGCGAAATGCAGCATGTAAACGAATCCGAAACCACCGGAAATATGTACGGTCGTTGGCATTCCAGCAACAGCCGCCATGCGTGCCACACGTGTGGAACGAATAAGTCCACCGTAATAGTGCAAGTCCGGCTGAACAATATCCACGCCCCGGTTATGAATCATCCAACGGAACCTACGCTGGCTGAACTCTTGTTCCCCGCCGGCAATAGGTATGGTCAGAGCGTCGGCCACTTTCTTAGTATCTTCCAGGTGGTCAAAGGGGCACGGCTCCTCGAAGTGCTCTGCGTTGATACCTTCCAGCATTTTACCCACTTCTATGCCCTTCGCAGAGTCGTAGGAGCTATTAGCGTCTGCATGTATCGCAATGTCGTCACCCAGAACCTTGCGTGAAAGAGGGATTAGTCCAACCGTACGCCCGGGCAGCGCATCTTCATTTCGGCTCATACGCCCGCCTACCCTGAACTTGACCGCCCGAGCACCTGTGTCTTCAATTAGTTCCAGAAGATAATCAACTTCCTGTTCAGGAGTGGTGTCACGACGTCCACTTGCCACGTAGAAGGGAACTTCTCGCCGAACCTGAGCACCCAGCAACCGCCCTATGGATTTATCCGTGATTCTACCCAGCATATCTAAAATTGCGAACTCGACCCAGGCCAGAGGACACCAAAACGCCAAACCCTGAAGCTTGTAATTGCTTTTGTACCGGTACACACCGAACAAATCGGCTTCAAGATTACGCGCATCTTTTCCAATAAAATAGGGGATAACAAGCTGGTTCAATATAGGTTGCAGATAGACGACCCGACTGTTTGTTACTGAGAGACCTTCCGCACCATCTTTAGACCGAACATGCACAAAGTAATCCGAACCTTTATGCAACAGCCGGATAGAATCAATCATGACCGGTGAGTTTAGCTCCGTTAATTGCAGTACAGGTTTTTCGGCGGCCTTCTCCAGGTCTAACACCTGGATAGTGCTTTCATCAGAGATATGATAATCTCTTTTTTGTGACTCAATACAGCCCTGAGAAAGCGATAGCATACAGCCACCAAGGCCCAAACCTACAAATTCGCGCCGATTCATAGTTCACCTTAGCCTTTCTTTGCTCGATGGTCTTGTCTACTGCCCCAAATACTCAATCTGATGTGTTCCACTGCCCACAGGTTCTAAAACGAGATAATTGTCCTGGATTTGCGGCTCATAAGGAGTTCCATCCAGATTTAAGGCGGCCATACGCTCTCGGAGCGGCAGTTCAATTCGAGCAGTGGTATTGCCGGGCAATCGAACGTTAAGAATAAAACGCTGGGGCTCGTTTTGAAAATCCACGTGCACATCTCCGCGGACGGTCGGAATATCCAAAGATGCACTGCTCAATGAGCCGGGTTGCGGGCGGATTCTCAGCTTGCGCCACCCAGGTTCAAGCGGTTCAACACCCATAAGACATCGCGGAATGATATTGGCGGGTGCTGCGCCCCAGGCATGATTCCAGTCCTGGTTGGGTTTGTATTTGTTGTCCCAGGCTTCGAGCGAAATGGTAGTACCTACACGGTTTATCATGTGCCACCAGCCACGGTCGGTTTGATTTGTCATTAAGGCCAACGCCGCATCATCCTCACCCGCGGCATAAAGCGCTTCGAGCAGATATTGTGCACCGTAAACACTACAGGCCATGCCCTTACTCTTTATAAATTCCACGACTTGGGCGATACGTTCCTGCGGCACAAGACCGAACGCCAACGGAAACATATTAGCGTGAAGTGAGCTATGATTGCTACCTTCACCATCCACGTAAAGGCCAGCAGTCGAATTAAACAGTTTTTCATTGAACGCGGAATAGACTTTGACGGCCTGTTCACTGAACATATTAGCATCTTTAGTCTTGTCAAGCGCTTTGGCCATGGCTGTCATTAATTCAAGCGCTCGGTAATGAAAGGCATTGACTACTGTGTTAATCGTCCTCATGTCATAACCATCTCGCTCACCACTTGGCCAGTCCACAATATCCTGGATACGCGAACTGTAAATTGACCTCAGAAATTCCTGAGAAACAGGGGGGGTAACCGTGCTAATGAGACCGTCTTCACGTGCCAGCTCTATGAGCGTCTTGGCCTTGAGGTCTTCGTAGAATTGAATCAGGCTGACAGTGTCACCTGTATAAAGGTAATCCGCCCATGCCATGAGTACCGAATGCAGCGGCCATTCGGTAGGCCACGTTGCGTGAGTAATAAGGAGCTCGTGACTGTAACGAGGCAATGTAAGGTCTCTTGTACAGGCATACCAGCCTAGTTGGTTGATATAAGCATCTGCTTCATAAGGTAAACGCTCGCGGTCGCCATCCACAAACAAGCCGCAAAAACTTGTGGCCTTCATTGAATAACGGCATAACTCCCAAATGTCATTTAATGATTCATCCGAGCAGGAGAATGAAGCGGCCGTGTCATCAAACGGATAGAAAACCGCTGTTTGTCGTATTGAGTTTGGTTCCAACGGGCCGGGCCAGTCTTCGAACTCGACATAGCGGTAAGGCATTACAGCACCGATGTCTGAAGGCATTTGTCGGCGGTCTCTGGTCGGTAATGGAATTGTCAACGTCTGGGGTCCCGGCATCAGTGTCACTTCCGCACGATGATAGCGAATTGACCCGCCGGGATTGCGATGGACTTCATCTTCGGCTTGTAATGCCTCGCCAAGATGGACTGTCAGCCTTGGTCTATCCCGTGGATTAGAGTGAATACCATTAACATCCACAACAAGCCCGGCGAATGCCGCCCGGCCAAAGTCAACAAACCAACGTCCGCCACCTTTTTCCACGACACGAACCGGTGTTACCTCTACCTGTTCAGGTGGATATCGTGTTACTGTGATGCGGTCGAGTGATAACATAAAATAACCGGTCTGAAACGATTGCGATTCAGACCAGTGACTGACGCTGGATTCTTCGCTCCAAGTGCGCACCATCCAGACGTAGCTTTGTTGCGGTTCCAGAGAATCGCCTGAGTATGGTATGCCGAGACTCCTGTCGGAAAAAACTTTGCCCGAAGCCCAGATACACTGATTTGGGTCATCAAGCTCAGATGCGTTTGAGGCAACACGAATTTCATAAGCAACCTGGTAATCACCGCCAGCAGATGAACGAAATACCCAGGAAAAACGCGGGAAGGGATTATTGATTTGGACGTTCTCCGGGCGTTCCAGTAAATCGCAGCGTAAGTCAGTCGGAGCAAGCGCGGGTTCAAGTCCGCCATTTGCAGTACAGCTACCTGCAGCTAATATAAAAACAGAAATGAATACAGAAATAATAAACATAAATGTACTTCGCATCATTGTTACCTCCTTCGGCTGCATTTCCATTGTGACACAGACTTACATATAAAAGTGTTAAAAATCCAAGGACCATATAGAATATTATCAACAAGAGATTCTACTTTTCTATCATTGAAAAGTCAATTACTAACAACGTAAAGTGACGCAACAGACTGTACGCATAATGATTCAATACATGAATTTATGCAATTTTCCACAGCCGGCTTTCCCAAGCGTATTTTAGTATTTTTTATGTTATAGCACTTGACGTGAACAGCCTCCTTCTGGTATACTACATAATGTCGAATATAGGGAAAGTCTTTAATTTCCCCTATTATGCAAACATGGGGCCAGGAGGACAAAAAACGGTGGTAGTATCAAAACGAAAAATCCAATGGAAAATCTTCTTCTCCTTGGTGATACTGTACTATTCCAGCTGACATATCGTAGCGAAAAAGTGACTGGAAGAGGCACTTCAAACTGATGGCAGACATCAACTTGAACACTGCGAATAATTAAAGCGACAACTAAATCGCGTGCGAATTAAATAGGTCGAACATAACTTAATGATAGAAACAATTATGAAGAAAAGGAGGAAAATTATGAAGGAATCCAAGCTACTTTTCCTGGTTGTGCTTTGCCTGTTCGGTAAAGCAGTCATCACCCAAGGAGCTATTGTAGGCCCATACCGTATAGATGATTATACGCTTCACCTATGGCATTTCGACGGGTCGGTGGACAGCGACCCCGTAACTGACGAGATGTCAACGAACGCCATACCACTTTCCCTAGAAGGTGCAGCCACCCTCGAGGCCTCAGCAGCCGATTTCGGAACTGCATTGCAGACGGGCAATGGAGCTTATGCCAGTGGAGGCATTCAGCCAGTCACCCAGTTCACTATGCCTGACTTCGGGTCTTTTACATTCGAAGCCATCATTCGACCGGATGTTGACCCTTTGGCGCCACCCAACCACATGCAAATCATTTGTGGGGACCGCACCGGTGACCTTGGTGTTCGGTCATGGCAGTTACACATAACTGCCGCGGGCGAGCTGGAATTTACCTTACTTGCCGGTGGAGCTCAGGCTCTTGCCGCTCCACTTCCATCGAGCGGCCCCAACGCAGCATTGCAGGGTCAGTGGTACCACGTGGCCGTGACTTACACCGGCCAGGAAGAAATCCCTGGAAACCTGAAAATGTTTTGGACCTTACTCGACGAAAGCCGGACCGAAGCGAATCTTCTTGCAGAGTTCGATATGCAGGCCGACCTTGGAGGCGAGCCACTATTTACGGTAGGCTCCAGCGGCCGTAATCCCGAAGGAGAGGGATTTCATGGTCTGATTGACGAGGTCCGTATCAGCAGCCTGGACCGTTATCCCAATGAGATGCAATTTGTCAGCCGTGCACACGTAGGTCAATATGAGCCGGATGGCCAGACACTACACCTGTGGCATTTTAATGATGCAGCGGATGGCAATACCGTAGCCGATGATACGGCATATACACCTATGACATTGACCCTCCAGGGAACAGCCAGCCTGGGTAATCCATCTTTCGAAGGTTTTGAAAATGCATTATTAACGGGTAGCAGCTCATACGCCACTGCTGAGACCCAACCCTTAACCGAATTCACCGGCTCCGACGGAGCATTCACATTTGAAGCAATCATTCGTCCGAGCGTTGATCCCCTGGCACCTTTGAACCATATGAATATTATTTGTGGTGAAAATGGTGGCGGGTTGGATACCCGGTCATGGCAATTCCGTATGAATACCGCAGGTCAATTGGAATTCATCTTACTAGCCGGTGGTGTCCAAAGCCTCACTGCTCCATTTCCCAGCAGTGGTCCGAATGCCGCCGTCGCAAATCAATGGTACCATGTGGCCGCGACTTATAATGGCGCTGAAGGTACGGATGGCAACTTGAAACTCTACTGGACCTTAATCGACAGGGGTAAAACAGAGGCAGCTTTACTTGCGGAATTCAACATGCAGGCCGATTTGGGAGGCGAACCGATATTTACCATAGGAAGCAGCGGTCGCAATCCCGGTGGGGAATACTTCCGTGGCTTGATTGATGAAGTGCGTATCAGCAGCCTGGATAGGATGGCGGATGAGATGCTGTTTACCAGTGAGGGCTCAAACCGTGCACCTGCATTTACCGTTCAACCACCGGATACGTTGGTCGGTTTGGGTGAAACACTGAAACTTCAGCCTTTGGTGTCCGGAGCGTTTCCAATGTCCTATCAATGGCAGTTTAATGATGTTAACCTGCCGGATGAGACAAGTGATTCACTTATAATTCCGAACGTAACCTTTGAAAATGAAGGACAGTATCGAGTTATCGCTACAAATGAGTTTGGCAGCGCAATCAGCAATGCAGCTTCTGTAACCGTCGGCGCCACATTCTCCGAGTTGTTTAATACCGGTCATGGTGTAGAGGGCGGCTCTGTAGACCCACACTATTACCTCGTTGACAGTAACGACGCCGACAACCTCGGTTCGAACTCAATGGTCTGGCTCGACGATAACGGGCCTTTCCCATCGTTTGTTATCAGTACGCCGACTTCGGTTTCAAGGTGGATTGGTCCGACCGTGAATCCAGGAGACAATACCTTCGGCCGATACGTGTACTACACCGACTTTTTAATCGACTCAGCCGACCCGAACACAGCCGTATTGGAAGGCAAGTGGTCATTAAACACTGAGGGCGCAGATATCCTGTTAAACGGCCAGTCAACCGGCATTACAAACACCAACGACCAGGCATACAGGGGATTCGATGCCTTCACGATTACCGAGGGCTTTGTCCCGGGTCTGAACACACTTGAGTTTGTCATCAATCTTATGGAAGATACAAGCGGATGGAACATGAACATCACTGGCTTACGCGTCGAAATGCATGGTATTGGCGAGGCTCTGCCCGCCGGTCCGCCGGAGATTACCACTCAACCGCAGAGCCAAACGGTGCGCAACGGAGGCAAAACCACTATGTCTGTAGTGGCCTTAGGCAGACCGCCTTTGTCTTATCAGTGGCTCTTTAATGGAAATCCGATAGATGATCCAAACGCGACAAAACGTACCCTGGACCTGAATCCCGTAAGTGAAGATTCGGCAGGTAGCTACTCAGTAGTGGTAACGAATGATTCCGATTCGGTAACCAGCCAAGTGGTAGAATTGACGGTCGTGGAGGAAAATCAGCTTCCTACAGCCCCTGTCTATAGGATTACAACCGGCCGAGACCAACCCGTTACCATCTCGATTGCGAGATTAACGTGGAACGTAAGCGACCCTGATGGAGACTGGGTCAGCTTTTACTCTGTCGATGAAACCAGTAGCGAGGGTGGCACTATCGTTGATCCGGGAGGAGCAACGTTTACATATACTCCACCCGCCGGTTTTACCGGAGTTGACCAGTTCACATACAATATGAAGGACCCATTCCTCGCCGAGCTGATAGGTGAAATAGAAGTTGAAGTAGTAGAAGTAATCGAATAGGTTTTAATTGCATACAACAGTTCTTTTAGTCTGTTGTTGCATTTCGTAGAAAGTAAATGAGGTGGCCGGAGGATTCCCTCCGGCTACCCCTGATTTTCTGCATCACACACATGAGCACACGTAAAACAGAATCTTTGGATTAGTTCTATGCTAATTACCTAAGCCCTCAACGTGGCCGTATCTCTTTACCGCATCTTTCCTGATAAAATCCATTATTGGAGCATAGTGGATTGCAGGTTCTACACGGTTTCCTCGTGGATTCATATCGGAGTATGCAATATCAAGAATAGCATCTCCTTCCCATATTCTTGGCTCAATCTCAAATTTGACTGAAAAGCCATATTCGGAAAGAAACTCGAGATTAGGGACTGGAAACGGCTGGGCCTCCACTCCTTCACACTCAGAAACAGAAGGAATAAGCGTTGGCGTTACAAAACCATCGTCAAGACCAAGGTCAAGGTTCCTCTTCTTCATTGTGATAAAGAAGAAATCGCCTGTAAACCACGGCCCTCTCGTGGTTCCAGAAGCATGTCTCGAGACGTTACCCGGCTGAGCATTTAACTTTCGAAGCTCTCTGTCAAAAGCCAATGTTATTGCTTCATTAAATGTATGTTGAGTGTCACTAAGTGCGAGAATTGCAATATGAGTGCCAAACAGGTTTGAAAATGTTTCTTCCCATGTGAATGCAGAAGGGTGCTCCGGCTCTAATCCCTTACTTTTAAAACCGAACCATGTGATAATTTCGTGCCAGGTAGCTCCTACAAAGGCAAAGTATCGACCAAGACCAACAGAAACCTCATATGCGATATGTTCTTTGTCCTCCCGAGACATATCCTTCCAGTTTTCAGGATAGTTAATATGAACAAAATATTGCGAAGGCTCATACAACCTGAATGAAAATTCGGATTCATTCTTCATCATTTTCTGGAAGGTTTTCGCCGCGAGAAATACCGTCCAATCGGCGGCTTTGCGTGAATGGCCGATATCAATGTGGCCCGCTTTGCACGTGTACACTAAACCGTTTCTTTCCGACAGGTTGGGTCTGTATCCATGTTGTCCCAGCTCTTCGGGACCCGAATAAACTGTGCCCAATGTCGGGGTGGGTAAATATCCCACTCGAATTCGCGGGCTCGCATCAAGCCCCTCACGAACCAACTGAGCAGCCGTCTTCGAGTCGGGGGCTTTGGTTTGTGCCTGATACACGCCTGCTCCGACCCAGGTCAGGGCTTCCTGACACCCAGTCGATACAAACATAAGTGACAACACAAAAATGACAGCTAAGAAACGTAAAATCATCTCATTGCCTTTTGCTACATAAAAGAAAAAAAATACAACCTATCCCTTTGGATTTGCGAAGAATTTTCAACAACTTTACACATAGCACCAAAAATTAATTTATTATTATAAAA
>CAZJIR010000013.1:18205-20267 GCA_964546095.1 uncultured Pirellulales bacterium | reverse complement strand
ACCCTGCGATTCAACAGTGTGATAGTATTTTTTGATGATTGGATTATATGGGGTTCCTATGCATACGCCTGCGATTTCATCGAAGTTTTCTGCATTAATAATGATATCGATAGGTATCTCATGAATGATAGGTTCGTATAAGATGTAGTGTACGTTCGGGTCAGCTGGGCGGTTTCGGATTTTCCTGTCGAAATAAATCCTGATGGCGTTTTTAAGGTTGTCGATTTCGAACTGATACAACAAGGCGTTAACGAACTCGATGGAGTTTTGATGAACATACTGCCTGATGTTTGTATAAAGTTCAATTTCCTGTTTAAGCAGCTCAAGCTCCGCCTTTTTCAGGTCGCCGGTGGAGGAGTATATTTCCTGAAGGCCGACAAAAGATGTTTCCCGCAAAACGGCCAGCGCTGCATCGAGAGACGAAGCTTTTATTAGCCGGTCGAATATCTCGTCGGGAAGGATTTTACTAATCCGCCCGCGCAGCTTTGCATTGATAAACGAATATTTTGATAATGCACTCGACTTCACTTTTTATCCATATCATTCTCAGTGGCCAGTATAATATTGCATATATTGTCGATTAGATTTTCTATTTCGTCTTTATTATTAAGTATGGATTCTTTTTCAAGGTCGGCCTGTTTTAGTTTTTCTTCTTTGACGGCTTCCGTTTCTTTCCTGGTGTTCTCGATAGTAGTTCGTATTATTTCCCGTGCTTTCTGTTGTGCATCGGTTATCTTTTCTGAGTTTTCTTTTTCGACAGATTGTCTTATTTCAGAGGCTTTGTTACGGGCTTGCTTGAGAATTGCACCGACCTTCTTCTCGGCCTCAAAGACTTCTTCAATTATATGCTTCATATAATCAGGTCCCAAACAGTATAAAAATGATACTACTTAACTATTTCACAAACTCATATAATAGCACAGCACTATCTCCTTTAAAACAATCCCTTATTTTAATCCACAGGGTAGGTAGTACAACCTGCTATGTAAGGGGGCGATTATAATCTATCCGACAACAATTAACAATATAGTAAATTTTTACGGGCTTATGTATGTAAAAGTTCAAAATGTAATGTATATATAGTTCAGCATTTCCCGATACTTAGAATCGTTTAATTAAGTTTATGTACTGTTTAAGATTATATTCAATGAAGTGTAAGTATTGTTTGCGTTTATTGTCAGAACAACGCTTTTGTAGAGACGATAAGAGATATCCCGGTTCCTCTTTTAGATTCTATTTTGCCGTAAATGTCAAGTACAAACGGTATGAATTTTAGAGAAAACGAGATAATGACGAGATAGGTTTAGTAATCTCCCCCGGGATTTTCAGAGATGATGAGTTCAAGGTTGTTAGTATTCGGATGGAAGTTCCAATTCACTTCCATTTCATAGATCAACTGCTCCTGTAATTTGCATTATCTATGAATAGCTGAATCGATCAGCTATCTAACGTCCAGATTAAAACTCTCCGAATGACTGTTAAACTCCGGTGCGTACATACACTGGATGCTGGCAATGCCTGTTTGGTATTCTCCCTTGTGTTGGATACGAGTGCTGTACTCGAAGACATACACACCCTTGGGCAGATAGTCCATGAAAAAGTGTGTGGCGGTGTCACGCGTGCTCTCATAGTAGCCCAGGCCATCCTGATATCGGTAGCGGCTGGTAACATTGACCGGCTCGGTACCGCTGCCTCGCTGGTCTTTAAGGTGAACGTATTCCATATCACGGTCAACGCGCAATTCGATGCGTACGACCAGTTCGTCGCCCACGGCAAGCGAATCCTGGACCGGATAAAGCACCTGGCCCTGGTCGGTTGTGTTTTTGACGTACAGGGTCTTAATGAGTTGTAGTGGCGTACCTTCATAGGGTGTAATCTTACTCATATCCTCAAGATACTGCCAGTGCACGCTGCCCCAACTGACGCCCTCGTCGCTCTTCCTGACGGTAATCATGCCCATGGCAGGCTCAATCTCCTGGCGGATGAAACGCTTTTCGTAGAATCCGGTACCTGCTTCGACCTGCTCGGGCTGGATCCATTCACCTCCCAGCGCCACCTCGAC